>NZ_JBFAAF010000076.1:0-33877 GCF_040639595.1 Micromonospora sp. NPDC023814 | reverse complement strand
CGAGGTGACCTGTGCTGAGCATGCCGAGCGCCGCGAGGATCTGCCCGTACAGGCGCGCCACGGTGGTCTTGCCGGTCCCCGGGTTTCCGGCGCCCCCGTGCGCGGGCCGGCGGCACCGGCGCGGGCAGGGTGCGTCGCCGCAGCGCCAGGCGCGCGTGGCCACCCACCTGCCGCAGATCGCCGCGGGTGCGGAGCGGATCGACAACCGACGACGGGATCCATAGACTCCGGTCTTTCTGGTACCACACCTCCAGGGAGGACCCACGTGCCGAGCGAATCCCGACCGCACCCCGTCCCGCCGTCGAACGCGGCACCCCGCCGACCGGCCCGCGCGCTGACCCGCCTCGCCGGGGTGGCCCTGGTGGCGGGCGCGCTGGTGACCGGTGGCGGCGCCGCCGCGGTCGCCGCGCCCGCCGGGTCCCCGGCCGGCTCCACCGCCGGTCCCCGGGTCACGCCGGGACCGTGCGCCTACACCGAGACGCCGGAGGAGCCGGCGGCCCGGCCGGTTCCGCTGCCGCCCGACCCGAGGCGCACGCCCGACCGGGGCACGGTGCGGGTGACGCTGCGGACCAACCAGGGGCCCATCGGGCTGACGCTCGACCGCGAGGCCGCGCCGTGCACCGTGCAGAGCTTCCTGCACCTGGTGCGGCACCGCTTCTACGACCGCACCTCCTGCCACCGGCTCACCGCGTACCCGACGCTGAAGGTGCTCCAGTGCGGTGACCCGTCCGGCACCGGCTCGGGCGGCCCGGGCTACCGGTACCTCGACGAACTGCCCACCGACCTGCCGCCGGCACCGACCGACCCGACCGGCGTGCGCCGGCTCTACGCCCGGGGCACGCTCGCCATGGCCAATGCCGGCCCGGACACCAACGGCAGCCAGTTCTTCCTGGTCCAGTCCGACTCGGCGCTGCGCCCCAACTACACCGTCTTCGGCTCGATCGACGCCGCCGGCCTGGCCACGCTCGACCGGATCGCCGCCGGCGGCATCGCCCCCACGGCCGAGGACCCGGCGCCGGTCGACGGCGCGCCCGCCCTGCCGGTCGACATCCGCCGGGCCGTCCGGCACCACCACTGACCGTCTCCACCGCCCCCGCCCGGCCGTCCCTCCGACGGGCGGGGCGGGGCTGGCGGTTCCCGTGCGTACACCTGTCGCCGGACCCGGGGGCCGACGGGCCCGCACCCTGATCGAAATGCGTAGCGCGCAGACCCCCGGCTTCAGTCGTGGGGATAGCGCGTCGATTCTAGACGGACAGTAGATAGTGCCGAGTTGTATGCTGTCCGGGTGTCCGTCACGCTGCGGTCGAACAGCGACGTCGTCTTCCAGTGTGCCTTCCATGTGGTGTGGTGTCCGAAGTATCGGCGCAGGGTGCTCGACGGCCGGGTTGAGGAGCGGCTGAAGCAGCTGATCCGGGAGGTAGTTGAGGAGCGGGGGGCGTGGCTGGCGGCTTTGGAGGTTATGTCGGACCGTGTCTATCTGCTGGTTGAGGTGGACCCGCAGTATGGGGTCCACAGGCTCGTCAAGGCGATCAAGGGACGCACCTCGCGGGTGTTGCGGGAGGAGTTCCCGTCGTTGCGTTCGCGGTTGCCGACGTTGTGGACGAACTCGTACTTCGTGGCGACCACGGGCGGTGCCTCGCTGGCGGCCATGGAGCGGTACGTCGAGCAGCAGAGGGGCCGCTGAATTGTTGACCGGCCGCCGTTACCTGCTCGCGTTCACCGATGAGCAGGTCGCCTATGCCGAGCAGGTGGGGGCGGCGTGTCGGGCGGTGTGGAACACCGCGTTGGAGCAGCGTCGTGAGTACCGTCGGCGTGGCGGGTTCATCGGCTATGTCGAGCAGGCTCGGCAGATGGCCGAAGCGAAGAAGGATCCGCACTGCGCGTGGTTGGCCGACGCTCCGTCGCACACGTTGCAGCAGACGTTGCGGGACGTGGACCGGGCCTGTAGGACGCATGGCACGTGGAGGGTGCGGTGGCGGTCGAAGTCGCGTACCGCGCCGTCGTTTCGGTTTCCTGACCCTCACCAGATCGCGGTGCGTCGGCTGAGTCGGCGGTGGGGTGAGGTGCGGCTGCCGAAGTTCGGTGCGGTGCGGTTTCGCTGGACCCGACCGCTGGGCGGCGCTACCCGTAGCGCCACGGTCAGCCGGTCCGGTGGGCGCTGGCACATCTCGCGCGTGCACGGCCGTAACCGTCGGTCGGGCCGCCGCGACGCGGTGCGTGCGCAACTCGGCCGCCTCCACGCCCGTATCCGCGACCGGCGTGCGGACTTCGCCGCCCGGACCGCCGTGCGGCTCGTCCGCCATCACGGCACGGTCGTCGTGGAGGACCTGCGAATCAGGAACATGACCGCCAGTGCCAAGGGCACGATCGAGCGACCCGGCCGTAATGTTCGGCAGAAGGCTGGCTTGAATCGGGCCATCCTCGCCAAGGGCTGGGGTGGGTTTCTGCTCAGGTTGGAGCAAGTTGCTCGGTATCACGGGGCGCAGGTCGTGAAGATCGACCCCGCGTACACGTCGCAGACCTGCAATGCCTGCACGCATGTCGCCCGGGAGTCCCGCGAGAGCCAAGCGGTCTTCCGGTGCGTCGCCTGCGGGCACCAGGACAACGCCGACGTGAACGCGGCCAAGAACATTCTCGCCGCCGGGCTGGCGGTGACAGGGCGTGGAGACCTCGCCGTTGGGCGGTCCGTGAAGCGCCAACCACCCGAACGGCTCGCGGCGTGAATGCGCCTCAGCCACGGGAATCCCCCGGCTTCAGCCGTGGGAGGAGGTCAAAGACAGGGGGCGTGGACAGGGCGGGCCGGGCCGGTCGGCGGCCCCGGGGCGCGGCCCGGGCCGTCGCCGTGGCCGTGGTGGTCGCGGCGCTGGCGCCGGCCTGCACCCGGCCCGGGCCGGCGCCGGCACCGTCGGCGACCGCGACCGCGACGCCGCGCCTGCCGGGCTTCGTCGTCCTCACCGACGTGGACTCGCGGATCCGCACCGACATTCGGTACGCCACCGCGCACAACTTCGTCGGTCGGCCGGTCGCCGGTTACCCCGAACCGCTCTGCCTGCTCACCCGGCAGGCCGCCGAGGCGCTGCGCCGGGTGCAGGACGCCGCGCTCGCCCGGGGCCGCAGCCTGAAGGTGTACGACTGCTACCGCCCCCGGCGCTCCGCCGACGACTTCGTCGCCTGGGCCAGGCAGCCCGGCGAGCAGCAGATGAAGGCGGAGTTCTATCCCCGGGTGGCGAAGTCGAAGCTGTTCGACGAGGGGTACATCGGCGTACCCACGGCGCACAGCCGGGGCAGCACGGTCGACCTGACCCTGGTCGACGTGCCGACCCCCACCCAGTCCCCGTACGCCCCGGGCCAGCCGCTGGTCTCCTGCACCGCCCCCCGGGGGCAGCGGTTCGGCGACAACAGCGTCGACATGGGCACCGGCTTCGACTGCTTCGACCCGCTCGCGCACACCGACTCGCCGGGGATCACCGGCACCGCGCGGGACAACCGGCGGCTGCTGAGGCAGTTGATGACCGACGGCGGCTTCGTCAACTACGACCGCGAGTGGTGGCACTACCGCTACCGCGACGAGCCCTGGCCGGACACGTACTTCGACGTGCCGGTGGCCCGCACCTCGGTGTCGAGCGGATAGCCGGCGCAGCGGCCCACCGGCGCGGCGGGTGATCGGCGCGGCGGGCAACCGGCAGGGCAGGGCACGGGCCGGTCTCCGCGGGTGACCGGCGAGGTGCGCGGCGGGACGCGGTGCGGCGCGGGGCGGGCACGTCCGGCATGATCGCCTCGGGAGGGCGCCGCCGCGCGGGGCCCGCAGGACACTCCGACGGCGGCGCGTCGTCGGGCGAGGGGAGCCGGCAGTGACCACCGAACGCATCGGCCCACCGCTCACCGGGGGCGAGCGCGAGATGCTCCGCGCCTTCCTCGACTACCACCGGGCGACCCTCGCCATGAAGTGCGACGGGCTGTCCGACGAGGACCTGCGCCGGCAGTCGATGCCCCCGTCCACGCTGTCGCTGCTCGGCCTCGTCCGGCACATGGCGGAGGTGGAGCGTAACTGGTTCCGGCGGACCATCGACGGCGAGGACATCCCGCTGGTCTGGTCGGACTCCGGCGACTTCCAGGTGGCGTACGACGCCAGCGGCGCGACCCGGGCGGAGGCGTTCGACGCCTGGCAGCGGGAGGTCGCGCACTCCCGCCGGGTCGAGCGGGAGGCGGAGTCGCTCGACGTGACCGGCCACAACGCCAGGTGGGGCGAGGACGTGTCGCTGCGGCTGGTGATGCTGCACCTGATCCACGAGTACGCGCGGCACAACGGCCACGCCGACTTCCTGCGTGAGGGCATCGACGGCACCGTCGGCGCCTGACCGGCGGCAGCGGGGAGCCCGGGTGCGGCGGTCAGCCGTCGGCGCGCAGCGGCAGCCAGGCCAGCACGTCCTGGATCTTCGCGTCCCAGTACGCCCAGTCGTGCGCGCCGGGGGAGAAGTCCACGGTGAGCGGGACGCCCCGCTCGCGGGCCGCCGCGACGAAGGTCAGGTTGTCCTCGTACAGGAAGTCCTCCGTGCCGCAGGCGACGTAGAGCGCGGGCAGGTCGGTGCCCGCCTTGTCGAGCAGGGCGACGGCGTCGTCGTCGCTGCCCGTGACGGTGCGCTCGCCGAAGACGGTGTGCCAGACCTGGGCGTCGATCGGGTGGACCGGATCGTGCCGGCGGCCGGCCACGTCGAGCGCGCCGGACAGGCTCGCCGCCGCCGCGAACCGGCCCGGGTCGCGCAGCGCCCACTTCACCGCCCCGTAGCCGCCCATCGAGAGCCCGGCGACGAAGGTGTCCTCCCGGCGCGCCGAGAGCCGGAAGAACTGGTGGCACAGCCCCGGCAACTCCTCGCTGAGGAAGGTCCAGTACCGGTTGCCGTGCTCCTCGTCGCTGTAGAAGCTGCGCCCGACCTGGGGCATCACCACCGCCAGGCCGAGCGGCGCGACGTACCGCTCGATGGACGTGCGGCGCAGCCAGATCGTGTCGTCGTCGGAGAGGCCGTGCAGCAGGTAGAGCACGGGCGGGTCCCCGTCCGGGGCGCTGCCGGCCATGCCGATCTGCGAGGAGGTTCGCTGCGGCAGGAGCACCGTCATCGAGGTGCTGAGACCGAGCACCTCGGAGTAGAAGTCAGCACGCATCAGGGCCACGGTCGTCGACCGTAGCCCATCCTCACATCCGCTGGAGGACCCCGGCAGGCCACTCAGCCGGGGGTCGCCCGGGTCGCGGCCCGCAGCCGGTCGTCGAGCGCGTCGAGGTCGGGGACGAACCACACGTGGTCGGCCTGGTTCGACTCCTGGACGAGGGCGCGCAGGGCAGCGCTGGCCGCGAGGTGTCGGGAGATGTCGCCGACGACGACCAGGCGCACGCGGTAGTTGACGAACTTCTGCATGATCTCGCCGGCGAAGCGGGTGCCGAGGGAGAAGAAGGACGGGTCCAGCCGGTGTGCGGGCAGGGCCACCACCTCGGCGCCGAGGAAGGCCGCGCCGATCAGGTCCAGCGCGTCCTGCGCCGTGGCCACCGGCGGACCGTCCGGGTCGCACACCAGCACCGGCACGCCGGCCCGCTCCCGCACCACGTCAGGCATTCCCGACCTCCCGGGTGAGCAGGCCGTTGTCGCCGTCGAGCACCGCGTCGAGCAGGCGCAGCAGCTCGGCGGTGGCGGCGGCGTCGCCGAGTATCACGATCTTCATGCGGTGTCGCTCCTCGTCGTGGACGGTCTGGACGCGCAACGGGTGGCCGGGGTCGTGGCCGGTGTTCGCCCCGGCCAGGACGAGCGTGCCGAGTCGGTCGGCCGCGCTCCGGTCGACGCCGTCGATCTGCACGATGCTCGACACGTCCACTGCCGGGCCCGCGGCGGGACGGGACGGCTCCGGCCGCCCGGTCAGGGCGTCGAGGTCGGCGCGGGCGATCCGGTACTGCTTGCCGATCCGCACCGCCCTCAGTCGGCCGGCGCGGATGTAGCCGCGCACGGTGCGCACGTGCAGACCGAGCCGCTCGGCCACCTGCTCGACGGAGTACATTTCCTCACTCATCACTCCCTAATCTAGTTCAGATAGGGAGTGATAGGGAAGTCGAAAAGCGGTGCGGGGTCCTGTGACGCGGCCCACCGGCCGGTGCGCGCCCGGGCACATCCATTGCGGCCACCGTCCGGCGCGCCTACGCAAGGTCAACCGAATGACCCAGGGGAGCAGCTCTATCGACGGGGATGTTGCGGTCTGGGATGTCAGCCAACGGCATGGAGCCGCCTGGTCGGAGAAGAAAGTCACTGACGTCCAGCTGCACTACCTGCCGTGGGACGACTACATCAGGGGTTTCTGGTGCACTCGGATCACCGTCCGGTTCGGCGCCGCCGTGGTCGAACTGCTGCTCGGCGGCGACGGACGGGAGGGGCAGCTCAGCCCCGCGGCAGACAACGTCGCGGTTCTGTTCGACCCGCCTCAGCTTCCAGAGTGGGAACCGACCGCACACTGAGGTCGAGCCCCCCTTTTCCCCGCTTCGTTGGGAAACGGAAGCGATGTCCGGCCGCGACCCGCAGCGCGGCCTAGGCGCGGCGCATGCGGGTCGCAGATCGCGGCGAACTGCGCCGTCTTACCCCGGCGGTAGCGTGGACGCGCACGGACGCGCGAGGGAGGACGAATCGTGGCGGACAGCCGGGAGAAGGTCAGCGTCGCCTGCGCCGAGTGCGGCTACACGCGGTCTGTGCGTGCGGTGCTGGTCCGCGGCTTCGACGCGCTGGTGTGCGCCCGGCACCGCCTCCCCAGTCCGCCGGCCTCGTTGGTCGTACCTGCCGGTTACGTCGTGACCGTCACCCCGAACGTCGCCGGATATTTCACCGGCCACACCGTCGGCGAGTCGACCGCAGCCGAGGCGCGCTCGCTCTGGCGTGCCGCGGCGCTCGCCGCCGCCGCAGCCGACCGCCCCGCCCCGCCCCGCCACTGCCGCCGGCCGCGGACGTGCCGGCCTGGCAGCCGGTCGTCGACGCACTCACCGCCGAGCTCGGTCCCGACGGCTGGGAGCTCGCCGACGCCGCCTCCGAACGCGGCCGCCGGGGCCGGGTGTGGACAGTGAAGATCTACACCGACTTCGGCTGGGCCGGGTTCCTCGCCGGGTCGCCTCGGCGGATCGCCGCAGATCTGGCAGCGATCCGCGACGACTACGCCCGGCAGGCTGCCGCCGCCGGGCTGACCTGCCCCCGCTGCGACGCCGACCTGTCTCCGGCCGCGCCGGCCACTCGCTGCGGCTGCGGCTCGATTGCCTGGCATCCGGTCGCCTGGACCGCTGGGGACCTGGTGTCGGCGATCGCCGACGTGCTGGCCTACGTCGACGATGCCCCATCGTATGAGGTCGCCGCCGAGCAGGTGTTGCTCACCTGCCTGCTCGAACCACCCCACATCGAGTGGGACGCGGGCGAGCTGCCGCGGGTAGCGGGCACCTTCGACGACATTGCGGCTGCGCTGCGGGTGCTCGTTCCGAGCGCGCGCTGGGCGACGATCGGTGGACGATTGTGCGGAGTGCTGCCAGTGGGGGTCCATTGGGAGGGCGGCCCTGGGGCACAGTTGCGCCAGGCGGCGACTGTCCTCGGGTACCGCGTCCACCCGATCAGTTCCCTGCGCATCCCCTGCCTGGCGGCGGGCGATGACGCCGACCACGACCTGCCGACATGGTTCGACGTCACCGCCTCGGGCGAGGGCTGGCAGTTGCGTATCGACGCCGGCGCCGGCCGGCTGTGGCAGCGGTGCGTCGACGAGCACCCGGACGTGGACGACACCGACCTCGACGAGGTCGTCGGCGACGTGCTGGGCGACGCCATGTTGTCCGGGGATCATGCGGTGTGGTCGGTAGCCACGTCTTGGTGGGAAGGCGTCCTCGCGGTCGCGCGCCCGATCGACGACCCGTTCGACGCTGCGGCGCTGTGCGCGGCGCTACGCGAGGGCGTCGAGGCGGTAGGTACCCTTCACGCCACCGCCACCACCCGCGTCACCGCCTCTTTACGCGGTGCCAAGTAGCCGTAGGCGAATATCCATTGCGGCCACCGTCCGGCGCGCCTACCGTCATCGGCGCAAGGTCAACCGAACGACCCAGGGGAGTACGCCGTGTCGCAGCGCACCCGCACCGACGCCGTGTGGCCGACGCCGCACGACGGTGCCTCGCTGCCCACAGGGGAGCGCGCCCTAGGTCAGTGCCGTCCCGAGCAGGGCCGGCAGTCGGGGTGGCGGCGCGACTAGCGCCAGCGCGTACGCGCAGCCGCCCACCCCGCCGGGGGCCGGGCGGCTTTTTCGTCCACCCGGACCGACGTTCCCCCCGCCCCGCCCGTCCCGGCGAGGTCGACCCTTCTCAACTCCATAGTGGAAGCAACACCCCGGTCGCCCACCACGGGCCGACCGGGGAGACGACACCGTCACCGGGACGAGGGAGCTGGCTGACCCGCTCGCCTTGGGCGCGAGAGACACGGGGTTCGATTCCCCGGTCCCGGACGGCAGGGCAGGGCGTCGACCCTGCCCTGACACGGGCCGTTGGAGCAACTGGAAGCTCGCCCGGTTCTCAGCCGGGAGGTCACGGGTTCGAACCCCGTACGGCCTACGCGGCGACGCCCGAGCGGCGTCGCAGGCACGCGGTTGTGGCGCAGTCAGGTCAGCGCGTCACCCTGCCACGGTGAAGATCGCCGGTTCGAGTCCGGCCAACCGCTCCACCCGCCGGGCCCCGCGCCCGCCGGGCCGGCCGCGCGCTGGGCGCAGGGGGGCATGCACGCCCCCTCCCACCGGGTTCGATTCCCGGGCGGTCGTCGATCCTTCCCGGTCGCGCCGAGACGGGTGTCGACCAGCCGACGACACGAGGAGACGACGATGAGTTTCACCCCGCTCGCGGGCACCCGCGCGCCGGTCCGGGTCTGGACCGACCCGTACGGCATCGAGCCGCAGGCCGCCCAGCAGCTGCGCAACATCGGCGCGCTCCCGTGGGTGGAGGGCGTCGCTGTCATGCCCGACGTGCACTTCGGCAAGGGCGCCACGGTCGGCTCCGTCATCGCGATGCGGCAGGCCGTCTCGCCGGCCGCCGTCGGCGTCGACATCGGCTGCGGCATGTCCGCGGTCCGCACCTCGCTGACCGCCGCCGACCTCCCGGACGACCTGGCCGGGCTGCGGTCGGCGATCGAGGCCACCATCCCGGTCGGGTTCGCCCAGCGGGAGAAGCCGGTCGACCCGCGCCGGATCCGGGGCCTGGAGCAGGCGGGCTGGGACGACTTCTGGCGCCGGTTCGCCGACCTCGACCGACGGGTGGCGCAGCTGGAGACGCGGGCCCAGCGGCAGCTGGGCACGCTCGGCGGCGGCAACCACTTCATCGAGGTGTGCCTGGAGCAGGGCGGCGCCGACGAGGGCCGGGTGTGGCTGATGCTGCACTCCGGCTCCCGCAACATCGGCAAGGAGCTGGCGGAGCGGCACATCGCCGTCGCCCGGCGGCTGCCGCACAACACCGACCTGCCCGACCGGGACCTGGCGGTGTTCCTCGCCGGCACGCCGGAGATGAACGCCTACCGCCGGGACCTGTGGTGGGCGCAGGAGTACGCGCGGCGCAACCGGGCGGTCATGCTCGCCCTGCTCTGCGGCGTGGTGCGGGAGCAGCTCCCGCAGGTGCGCTACGACGAGCCGATCAGCTGTTTCGCCGGTGAGACCCAGGTGCTTACGGACCAGGGCTGCCGGCCTATCCGTGACCTCGCAGGGGGACGGCACATGCTGCTCACTGCAGGGGGTCGCTGGGTGAAGGCGCCGGTGGCGTCGTTTGGTCGTCAGCGCCTGTACGAGGTGACGGTTGGTCGCTTCGGAGAGGAGAAGGTGATCCGGGCGACTGCGGAGCACCGGTGGTTGCTTCGGCCGAAGGTGGCCCACAACCGAACGGAGTCAACTACCTTAGGACTGCGAGTCGGGGACCGCCTCGAATACACGTTCCCACGCCCCATCCCCAATCTCCGTCCGTCCCGTGAGAGCGTGGCGCAAGGCTTTGTCTACGGCGACGGATCGGTGTCGGGCGACAGTCTTGCCCATGTCGACCTCTACGGTCCTAAGGATGATGCTCTACTTCCCTATTTCGATGATACGAGTCGTCTGCGAACCTACTACTACGCTTATGGGCAGGGTTTGGCGAACAGGAAGCGTCACGTCTCCGAGTGTCAGGTGACAGATCAGGCTCTAGCCAGTGGTGAGGTCAAGTCGTATCGGCGGCTGCCCGGGCTGCCGCGGGAGTGGAAGCGCGAACTGCCCTCACTTGATGGTCCAGCCGAAGTGCTGTACGGCTGGCTTGCTGGTTACTTTGCTGCTGACGGCGATGTGGACAAGACCGGTCGTCCCTCGATCTGGTCTGCGGACCGGCGGAATTTGGAGTTCGTGAAGGCCGCTTGCGACGTTCTTGGAATCTGGACGCTTCCCATTCGATGCAGAGTGCGATTGGGTTTCGGTGCGGTTGATTCCCCGGTGTATGTCATGGGAATATCTCGAGCTGACCTGACCTCGGACTTCTTTGTGCACCAGTGCCATCGTGATCGCTGGGCGGCGGGACGCAATGCTGTCGAGCGGCGTGGATGGACGGTCCGGAAAGTTCAGGAGACCGGCGTGATCGAAGAGGTGTTCTGCGCCATTGTGGACGACACGCATTCGTTCGCGCTGGAGGGCAACATTTTGACCGGAAATTGCCACCACAACTACGTGGCGGAGGAGAGCTACGACGGCGTCGACGTGCTGGTGACCCGCAAGGGGGCGATCCGGGCCGGTCGGGGGGACCTGGGCATCATCCCCGGGTCGATGGGCACGGGGTCGTACATCGTGCGGGGCAAGGGGAACCCGGACGCGTACTGCTCCGCGTCGCACGGGGCCGGGCGGCGGATGTCGCGGGCGCAGGCGAAGCGGACGTACAGCACCGCCGACCTCGCCGCGCAGACCGCCGGCGTGGAGTGCCGCAAGGACGCCGGGGTGGTCGACGAGATCCCCGGCGCGTACAAGGACATCACGCAGGTGATGGCGCAGCAGGAGGACCTGGTCGAGGTGGTGGCGCACCTCAAGCAGGTCGTCTGCGTGAAGGGTTGACCGCCGACCGGCGCCCAGGAGGGGTGGGCGCCGGTCGCCCGCCCCGGTGGCTCAGCGGAGAGCGCCGGTCCGCGAAACCGGAGAGCCCAGGTTCGAATCCTGGTCGGGGTACGGTCCGTCCCGCGACGCGGGACGGAACCCTTGCGAGCTGGTGCAATCGGCAGCACACCCGTCTCTGGAACGGGCGATGGAGGTTCGAGTCCTCCGCTCGCAGCGAGGCCGGGGGGCCGCGTCGACGCGGTCCGTGCATCGGCGCGGGCCGGCGTCCGGGATGGACGTCGGTGCCGCCCGGCCCGGCGGTCCCGCTCCCGGGATCGTAGAGTCTCGCCGTGAGCGAGATCGGCACGGAGGTCGACCTGTTCCACCCCGCCGAGCGGGTGTGGCACGCACTGACGGATCGCGAGGTGCTCGCCCGGTGGTTCGCCGAGGTCGAGTCGAAGGCGGGGACGCGGAACCGGCTGCTGCTGCGCACGGCGGGGCTGCCTGGCTTCGACGCCGCCGTCGACGCGGAGGTCACCGAACGGCAGGAGCCGGAGCTGATCGCGCTGCGGTGCCTCGAGGGCGGCCGGCGCAGCCGGCTGACCTGTGCCGTCACCGCCACCGCCGAGGGCTGTCGGCTGTCGGTCCGTGAGGTGCTGGAGCACGGCGTCTGGGCCGACGAGCAGCGCGAGCGCCGCGAGGAGTGCTACCGGCGGGCCCTGACCAATCGGCTGCCCGCGATCCTCGACTGGCTGGCCTTCCAGCAGGTGGACCTGCGCCGTGGCGAGGCCGGGATGACGGCCGAGATGCCGGTCACGGAGGCGTTCGACGACGAGCCGGTGCCGGCCGGCCGCCGTAGCCGGCCGCTGCTGGTCGCCGGGCTGGCCGGCGCCGCGTTGGCCGCCGGGGTGGCGGTGTGGGCGGTGCTGCCGGCCGAGCCGGACCGCGCCGCCGGACCGGCGCCCGCGCCGGCGCCCACCGCCACGACCACCCCGAGCGGCTCGCCCCGGTCGACCCCCTCCGCCCGCCCCACCCGGACCGCTACCCCGGACGCCACCCGCCCGAGCCGCACCCCCACGGCGAAGCCCTCGCGCACGCCCACCGCCGCGCCGTCGGGGCCGGCCGTGACCGCCCGCTACGAGACGGTGTCGACCCGGCTCTTCGGCTACACCGGCGAGGTGGTGGTCGACAACCCGGGTGGCGCGGCCGCGAAGGACTGGACGGTGGTGGTGACGCTGGCCGAGGGCGGCCGGGTCTCCGACGCCAGCGGGGCCGACTGGCGGCAGGACGGGCGGGCCGTCACCTTCACCGGGCCGCCCGTGAAGGCCGGACAGTCGCGGACGTTCACGTTCGAGGTCCGCGACAGCGACCCGGCGACCAAGGCGCCCGAGGGCTGCGCGGTGGGCGACGACCCGTGCGCCGGCCTGTGACAGCAGCGACGCTGCCCCGGCCCGATGCCGGCGGCGGCCGAACGCCCGGCGTGCGCGGCGACCACGTTGACGGCCGGGATGTGATCATGGCCATGATGGACACCGTCCGTGGCGACGGGGCCGGATGCCACCTGCTCGTACCGGTCGCCGATCGCGGCCACCGTGCTCATGCCGGAGCCCGTCCGTTTTGACAGGCTCCCCTCCCGGCGATTTGGATGATCTTGCGGGAGGCGCGGTACCAGGAACGCCTCCCTGCTCTGCGGAGGTGTACATGAGGGGTATGGGAAGGGCCGTCACCATCATGGTGGCGGCCGCGATGCTGACGGCCTGTGGCGACGGCGACGACGGCGGGGCGCGCGGCGGAGATCTGGGCGGCCCGTCGCCGAGCGCCGGGGCGTCTCCGCAGCCCGTGGTGAAGGCGCCGGAGGGGTTCGACACCGCCAAGGGCTGGCAGGAGACCGTCGGCTGGTTGCCGGAGGAAGCAAAGAACCTGACGGTGGGAGCCGCGGCGAAGGCGGGCGTCGTCGCCTTCCTCCAGAAGAAGGGTGAGGGCTATGTTGTCGAGGCTCGGGACGCCGTCACCGGCGCGCCCCGCTGGAGCAGCCAGCAGTGGCAGCCGCCGGCCCTTCCCGAGGACGTGAAGCCCGATCCGTCGTACCTCCCTCAGCTCCTCGTCGCGAACGAGGATGGCCGTGAGTACGTGGTCGTCTGGGCGTACACCCCTCGGTTCACGGACGAGGACACGGTCTCCCTCGTCGCCTACCCGGCCGACTCCTCCGGAACGGAGGTCGCGGCCGCCCACACCCGTACCGTGCCGATGGATGCCTACGGCCCGGCGAAGGTCGTCGACGGCGGGAACGGGCTCCTGGTCAGCTGGGAGGAGAAAGGCATCGACCACGCCGCGGCGATCGACCTGTCGAAGGACCGCGTCAAGACGTACGACGAGAGCGTGCGACTGCCCTACTGCGAGCAGACGGGCTGCATCAGCGGTTCGGTGGCCGGGCTCTCCCCGGACGGCCCGGTCGTCACGCTCAGTCCGGCCGGCTTCGGCGTCCCCGGCGTCTGGCAGGCCAGCGACGCCGTGCCGCCGGGCGCCGATCTGAAGTTCGTCAGCAAGTACGAGAACGGCCGGGTGTTCGCTGTCGTCGGCGAGCACGTCTTCTCCCTCTGGAACGCCGAGAAGGGCCTGACGAAGCAGGGCGGCATCCCGGTGGCAGCCGTGCACGACCTGAAGTCCGGAAAGCTGCGGACGTCCGTGGTATGCGACCCGGGGGGCGGGTTGGACGGAGCCTCCCACCAGCCCGTGCTGTCGCCGAACGGCCGCTACGCGGTCGCGGGGACCATCGCCGTGGACTTCGAGAAGGGCCAGAGCTACTGCTTCGGCGGAGACGGCGAGCAGGAGAGCGTCCGCCTGGTGTCGGTCGACGACGACGGCACCGCATACGGCTACGGGCAGGGGGGAGACGTGCCCGTCACCGTCGCGGTCGGCACCGGGAAGATCGAGGAGCTTCCCCAGGACACCCAGATCCCGTTCCTGTCGCTGCCGGGAATCGGAGGATTCTCGCTGCCCGCCGCGACCAACGGTGAGCGGCAGTTCGTCTTCCTCCCGCGTCGCTGACCCGTCGTTGTCCGGACACATCGGTGGGCGCGGCCGCAGGCCGGTCGCGCCCCCCGCCGTCGGGGCCGGTTACGGGCGACCGGGGCGGTGTCTTCCGACTTCTCTCCGCCACTCCTACAGTGGGTGGCCACCCATCACTCAAGCCCCTGAAGGTGACATGAGCATCCGCGTGTACCGCAACGCCGCCATCCGCACCGGGGACGCCGGCAACCCGTCGGCCCGGGCCATGGCCGTGGCCGGCGAGCGACTGCTGGCCGTCGGCACGGAGGCGGAGGTGCGCGCCGCCGCGGGACCGGGCGCGGAGCTGGTCGACCTGGCGGGCGCCGCCGTGCTCCCCGGTCTCTACGACGCCCACATCCACACCGCGCAGTACGCCCACAGCCTGGGCGCGGTGGACCTGCGCGACGTGCGGTCCCTGGACGACGCGCTGGCCATGGTGGCCGCGCACGCGGCGCGGCTGCGACCGGGCGACTGGCTGTTCGGCGGCCGGTGGAACAGCAACACCTGGGTACCGCCGAGGCAGCCGGACAGGTACGCCCTGGACTCGGTCTGTCCGGAGCTGCCGGTCGTGCTGCCGAGCGTGGACGGCCACACGGTGTGGGCCAACTCGGCGGCCCTGCGCCTGGCCGGCATCGACGCCGACACCCCCGACCCGGTGGGTGGTGAGATCGTCAGGGACGAGCGCGGGGAGCCCACCGGCATCCTGCGCGAGGCGGCCTGTCGTCCGCTGGAGGACCTCATTGTCTCCCGCGACCTGCGCGAGCAGCTCCGCGTCGTGCAGGACGAACTGCTCGCCCTCGGTCTGACCAGCGTGCACGACATCGACGGCGAGGACTGCCGGGCGGCCTACCTGGAGTTGCGGGAGGCCGGCGAGCTGAAGCTGCGCGTACACAAGGCCATTCCGTTGGTCCACCTGGAGGAGGCGATCGCCGAGGGCCGCCGCACCGGGCAGGGCGACGACTGGTTCCGCACCGGGCCCGTGAAGATCTTCAGCGACGGGGCGCTGGGCTCCCACACCTGCCACATGAGCGAGCCCTTCGCCGGCGAGCACCCCAACGTCGGCATCGCCGTCACGCCGTACGAGGACCTGGTCAAGCTCTTCGCCAGGGCGGCGGAGAACGGCATCGCCGTGGCCACGCACGCCATCGGCGACCAGGCCAACCACCTCGTCATCGACGCCTACGAGGCCGTCGGCCGCACGCCGGGGCTGCGGCACCGCATCGAGCACGCCCAGCACCTGCGGGCCGGCGACCTGGCCCGGATGGCCCGGCTGGGCGTCGCCGCCTCGATGCAGCCCGTGCACTGCACCAGCGACATCGACCTCGTCGACACCCTGCTGGCCGGGCAGGACCTGGCCTCCTACGCCTGGCGCGGGATGCTCGACGCCGGCGTAGGCCTGGCCTTCGGCTCGGACGCCCCGGTCGAGCACCCCAACCCCTTCGCCGCCCTGTACGCCGCGGTGACCCGTACCCGTCCCGACGGGACGCCCGTGGGCGGCTGGCAGCCCGAGCAGCGGCTCACCATGGCCGAGGCGCTCGCCGCCCACACCCGCGGCGCGGCCCACGCCGCGGGCGAGGAGGACCGCAAGGGCGTCCTCGCGCCCGGCATGCTGGCCGACTTCATCGCGGTGGACACCGACCCCTGGCTGGAGTCGCCGGACGCGGTGCTGCGCACCCAGGTCATGACCACCGTCGTGGGCGGCGAGATCCGCTGGCAGCGCGGGTGACGGGCACCGCGACCACGTGCCGGCGCGTCCCGTCCGCCGCCGAGACCTCGTACGCCTCGATCGTGCCGGGCTGCTCCCGCTGCACCCGGTAGGCGACGGCGATCCGGAAGTCGCCCCGGCAGCCCGTGCCGCAGGTGGCCGTGGTGAAGGTGGTCGCCACCGTCCGGCCCGCCGCGTCGAGCACCCGGACCGTGACGGTGGCCTCGAACACGTCGGCCGTGCCGGTGACGGTGACCGGGCTGCCGACCCGTGCGCCGATGGTCGGGCCGGTGACCACGACGGGTGGTAGCAGGTCCGCGTAGTCGGCCCGGCCGACCGGGGGACCGGCGGCGAGGCGGACCCGCCGGACGGTGGGGAACTGGGTGAGCGTGTAGACCACCTGCGCCTCGCGTAGCCGCCGGCTCGGCGCGGGGCCGCCCGCGGGGGCGGGCGCGACCGTCGCCACGCCGTCGGCGATGCGGGTGACCTCGCCGCCGGCGGGCAGCAGGGTGGTCAGCCCGGTGGCGGCCTGCGCCGGGGTGGGCCCGGCGGCCAGTTCGGCCAGCGCCAGCCGGGACGTCGCCACCGTGGCCGGCCGGGTGCGCCGGGTCGGGCGCGAGCCGCCCGTCCCGGACGTCCAACAGCTCGACGGTGACGGTCTGCGCCCGCGTCGGGGCGGCGGTGGTCGCGGCGGGCGTGGGGGAGCGGACCGGGCCGGCCGTCGGCGGCGCTGCGGTCGAACTGGGCGGCGGCGGCGCGGTGGGCGCGGGGCCGAGCGAGCCGGACCGGGGCGCTCGCGGCGCTGCTGTGCGGTCGGGGCGGTGCCCGCCGCCTCGACCACGGAACCGGCCGACCGGTGCGGGCTGAGCCCGGGTACGGTGTCGGCGCACCTCGGCGCACCTCGGCGCACCTCGGCGCACGTCGGGGCACCTCGGCGCACCTCGGCGCACGTCGGGGCGTGCGCGACGCGGGGCTGGTGGGCGCCCCACCGCGCCGGCCGCTTCGTGCGGTACGCGCGGACCACCGCCGCCGAGGTGCTGACTGCCGCCGCACCCTGACCCCCGGAAGGGACAACCCATGACCGGCCGTACGCCGAAGGTCTCCTGCGTCTTCGTCTGCCACGACGGCGCGGGCCGGCTGCTGCTGGCCCGGCGCGCGGCCGGTGCCCGGGACGAGCCGGGGGCCTGGGACACCGGCGCCGGGGCGCTGGAGTTCGGCGAGAGCTTCGAGGCGGCGGTCATTCGCGAGGTCACCGAGGAGTACGCGGCCACGCCACGGTCGGTCTCCCTGCTCGGCGTGCGCAACGTGCTGCGCGACGACCCGCCCTCGCACTGGGTGGCGGTGCTCTTCGCGGTCCGGGTGGACCCGGCGGAGGTGGCCATCGGCGAACCGCACAAGTTCGACCGGATCGGCTGGTTCACCCGCGACGCCCTGCCCGCGCCGCTGCACTCGCAACTGCCGGCCACCCTGGCGATGCTTCCCGACCCGCTGCCCTGACCGCCCGCCCGGCGCGCACCCGCGTGTCGCTCGCCGTCGTCCCCGGGCGGCCGGGGCGGCGGACCGGTGGCGGACGGGGGTGCCCCTCGACCTGGCCTGGCGGTGTACGGGCGGGGGCGCCGGTATGACGATTCCGTTATGCCGCATATCGACGGCCCTCGTTCTAGCATCCACGTACATCGATGACCGGCGGTGGCACGCCGCCGGACAACCGCAGGGAGTGCGTGTATGTTCCGACGACAACTGCTGCGCACGGCGGGCGCCGTGCTGGCGGCGGTCCTGGCCGCAACCGGAATGCAGGTCGCCACCGGCGCCAGCGCGTCCGCCGCCGCCCGGACCGTCTACTACGACGCGAGCCGGGCCGGCGAGTTCCGCACCAACTTCGACCAGGCCGCAGCCATCTGGAACAGCCAGGTCAGCAACGTCCAACTGGTGGCCCGCACGCCGGGCAACGTCACCATCTACGTCGACAGCGGCTGGCCGCGGGCGCAGGTCACCGGGCTCGGCTCCGGCCGGATCTGGATGGGCTGGACCGCCGTCAACCAGGGGTACGACCGCACCCGCATCGCCAGCCACGAGCTGGGCCACATCCTCGGCCTGCCGGACCGGCGCACCGGGCTGTGTTCCGACCTGATGTCCGGCAGCAGTGCGCCGGTCTCCTGCCGCAACGCGTACCCGAGCGCCACCGAGGCGTCCCGGGTGAACTCGCTGTTCGCCGGCGGCCTGGCCGCGTCCGCGGTGCCCACCGGCACGTACTCGTGGAACGACGGCGACGACATCGAGCCGTACGTCGTCGGTGGCCGGCCGGCCACCGAGAACTACCCGTGGATGGTGTACGTCTCCGGCTGCACCGGCACGCTGA
Source organism: Micromonospora sp. NPDC023814 (assembly GCF_040639595.1). NCBI lineage: Bacteria > Bacillati > Actinomycetota > Actinomycetes > Micromonosporales > Micromonosporaceae > Micromonospora > Micromonospora sp. NPDC023814. The sequence goes on along the minus strand of NZ_JBFAAF010000076.1, from coordinate 15,692 downwards.
TCAAGGCGAACTGGGCGGTCACCGCCCGGCACTGCTCGACGCCGTCCTCGGTGCGGGTGGGCAGCATCTACCGCAACAGCGGTGGCACCGTCGTCTCCGTGATCCGCGCGGTCAACCACCCCAGCGTCGACGTGAAGCTGCTGCAACTGTCCAGCTCGGTCGGCTATGCCCCGGCGCCGATCCCCAGCACCTCGGGCGCGGTCGGCACCGCCACCCGGATCGTCGGCTGGGGTCAGACCTGCCCGACTCCCGGCTGCGGCGGCGCCCCGACCGTGGCGTACGAACTGGACACCTCGATCGTGTCGGACAGCCGCTGCATCGGCATCAACGGCCCGTACGAGATCTGCACCAACAACACCAACGGCAACTCGGGCGCCTGCTACGGCGACTCGGGCGGTCCGCAGGTGCGCCGGATCAACGGGGCGTGGAGCCTGATCGGCGCCACCAGCCGGTCCGGCAACAACAACTCCACCTGCGCCACCGGCCCGTCCATCTACGTCGACCTGCCGTCCATCCGGTCCTGGATCAACACCCAGGTCGGCGGTCTGCCGGTCTGACGACCCGACCCGGGGGGACGCCGCGCGCGGCGTCCCCCCGTCCGTCCTCGGCCGGCCGCCGCGCCGGGGTGTCACGCGGCGACCACCCGCAGTGCGGTACCGTGCGTGACACATCGACCCCTTCCGAGGTGATCCATGTCCGCCGTGGCAGCACTCGCCCTGACCCTGGCGCTCGCTCCCGCGCCCACGCCGTCGGCCTCGGGCGGGCCGGTCGGCGACCTCCTCGGCGGTATCGGGCAGATCGTGGACGACCTGCTCACCGGAGAAGGTGGGGGCACCCCGGGCGCCTCCCCGACGCCGGTCCCGTCCGGCTCGACCGCCCCGGCGTCGCCCCGTCCGTCGGCGGCGCCGGTCGCGCCGCGCCCGTCCACGTCGACGACCACGTCCACCCGCGCCGCCGATCCGGCCCGGACGGCCGACGGTCCGGGCGAGCGCAAGGCGGCGGTGCCCGCCCCGAACGGGCGGACCGGGACCTCGGGCGATGCGTCCACAGTCGCTGCCCCGCCCCTGGACGGCGACGGGGAGCCGGCGGAGCGGTGGCTTCTCTACGGCCTGGCGGCGACCGCCGTGGCCGTGCCGGTGCTGCTCGTCCTGCGCCGGCGTCGGCCCGCCGTCGCGCAGGTGGGCCCGGCCGGCGCGCCCGGGCCCGCGCCCGGGCCCACGCCCGACCCCGCCGCGGAACCCCTGGTCGACAACGTGACCCGGTTGCCGACGAACCTGAACGCCATCTACGAACTGGGCCGGCTCGACGAGCGGCTGAGCCAGGAGCGCCAACGCCGGTCCTGACGGAGGCGCCGGCCTCCGCGTCCACCCCCGGGCCCACGCGTCCACCTCGGCCCCCGCCTCGGCGTGGGTCCACACCGGGGAAACGCCGTGGGGGCATCTCTGCCCCGCGCGCCGTAGGCGTAGCTCTGCTCGTGCGCGCCCGCAGCGTCGCCCCGTAACGTGCGGATCCGCCCGCAGCGTCGTCCCGTTCCGTGGGCACCCCGGGTAGTCCGGCGATGACGCGCTGACCAGGGCCTCGCTCCTGTTGGAAACGTTTTCGTAACGGACCCTTGACCTCCTCGTCACGCGCGGCGCAGACTCCCGGAAACGTTTACAGGAAACAGGTGGAGGTGCCAGGGCGTGGGTCGTAAACGTTTACCGGAGTCGGCCGACAGTCGGCCCACCGTCCACACCGTCGCGGCCCGCGCCGGTGTCTCCATCGCCTCCGCCTCCCGGGTGCTCAACGGCGTCGGCGGCAGCGAGGAGACCATCCGCAAGGTCCGCGCCGCGGCGGCGGAGGTCGGGTACGTGCCCAACGCCATCGCCCGGTCGTTGCAGTCCCAGCGCACCGGACTGGTCGCGCTCGCGGTCGAGGACATCGGCAACCCGGTCTACGTGTCGATGATGCGGGCCATCGAGGCGGTGGTGGCCGCGTCCGGGCGGCAGCTGCTGGTCCACGCCACCGGCGGGCAGATCGCCAACGAGACCGCACTGCTGCGCCGGCTGGCCAACCGCTACGTCGACGGCATGATCCTGTCGCCGATCCGAGTCACCGACGACCACCTCGCCGCGCTCGTGCAGAGTCCGGTGCCGGTGGTGGTGATCGGCCAGCTCGGCGCCGACGCGCCCGTCGACAACGTGCGCACCGACTCCCGGCGCGGCGTCGCGCTGGCCGTGGAGCACCTGGTGGCCAGCGGGCGGCGCCGGATCGGCTTCGTCAACGGCCCGCTGGACACCGTCCCCGGCGCCGCCCGCGACGCCGGCTTCCGCGCGGCCCTCGCCGCGCACGCCGTCCCCGTCGACGAACGCCTGGTCGAGGTCGGCGACTTCCAGTACGCGGCCGGCCGCGCGGCGACCGAACGGCTGCTCGCCCGGGCCCGCCCGGACGCCCTGGTCTGCGCCAACGACCTGATCGCGGTCGGCGCGCTGCACGCGCTGCTGGCCGCCGGGCACCGGGTGCCCGAGGACGTGGCGGTGATCGGCATGGACGACACCGAGCTGGCCCAGATGATGTTCCCCCAGCTGTCCAGCGTCTCGCTCGGCTCGGCCGAGCGCGGTCGACGGGCGGCCGAACTGCTGCTCCAGCGGATCGCCGATCCCGCCCTGCCGCCCCGCCGCGAGCAGGTGTCGCCCAGCCTCGTCGTCCGCGCCTCCAGCCGGGCCGCCGTGACCACCCCCCGTCCGTCCACGGAAGAGGTGCCGTCATGACGACTGTGGCCGAGCGGCCGGACGTCGACCGGGCCGGAGCGGCCCGTCGGCACAGCCGGTCCCGCTCCGACCGGACCATGATCTACCTGCTGCTGCTCCCGTCGCTGCTGCCGATCCTGGTGCTGTCGGTCTTCCCCCTGGTACGCGGCATGTACCTCGGGTTCACCGACGCCCGGGCCGGGCGCAACGTGGAGGTCAGCTTCACCGGGTTGGCGAACTACCGCGAGCTGCTCGGCGACGAGCTGTTCTGGAACTCCTTCCAGGTCGGCCTGCTCTGGGCGTTCGGGGTGACCGTCCTGCAGTTCCTGCTGGCCCTCGGGCTCGCGCTGCTGCTGAACCAGCGGTTGCGCTTCCGGGGCGTGGCACGGGTGCTGGCCGTGGTGCCGTGGGCGATGCCACCGGTGGTGGTCGGCATCCTGTGGAAGCTGGTCTACCACCCGGACGCGGGCCTGCTGAACGAGTTCTTCCACCGCGTCGGCGCCGACGGCCTGCGGGCCAACTGGCTCGGCGACTTCGGCACCGCCCTGCCGGCGGTGATCATCGTCGGGGTGTGGGCGGGCATGCCGCAGACCACCGTCGTGCTGCTCGCCGGCCTGCAGGGGGTCGGTCGCGAGCTGCACGAGGCCGCCGCGGTGGACGGCGCCAGCACCTGGCACAGGTTCCGGCACGTCACGCTGCCCGCGCTGGCCCCGGTGATCGTGGCGATCACCTCGCTGGACTTCATCTGGAACTTCAACTCGTTCGGCCTGGTCTACGTGCTGACCGCCGGCGGACCGGGCGGCAAGACCATGCTGCCGATGCTCTTCGCGTACGAGGAGGCGTTCCGCTACGGCAACTACGGCTACGCCGCCGCGCTCGGCAACGTGATGGTCGTGATCATCGTGGCGCTGCTCGCCGTGTATCTCCGTCGCCGGTTGAGGGAGGCGAACTAGTCGTGGTCAGTGCGAGGAGTGAGCTTGCGAGCCCCGCAGTCCTGATCGGAGGGCAGTGATGTTCGGAAAGCCGAGCCGCACCGGGCGGGCGTTGCAGTACCTCGCCCTGGCCGGCTACCTGGTCTTCCTCGGGTTCCCGCTGGTCTGGCTGGTCTCGACGGCCTTCAAGCCGCCCCGCGAGCTGGTCCAGCTGCACCCGACCCTGATCCCCACCAACCCGACGGTGCAGAACTTCATCCAGGCGTTCACCGAGCAGGAGTTGGGCCGGGCCGCGCTGAACAGCCTCCAGGTCTCGCTCGCCTCGGCGCTGCTCACCGTGCTGGTCGCGCTGCCCGCGTCGTACGCCCTGGCCCGGTTCCGCTCGAAGCTCGGCACCGCGGCCCTGGGCTGGGTGCTGCTGTCCCAGCTCTTCCCGTTCGTGCTGCTGATCATCCCGATCTTCCTGGTGCTGCGGCAGGTCGGGCTGGCCAACACGCACGCCGGGCTGGTGCTCATCTACGTGGTCTGGGCGCTGCCGTTCGCGCTGTGGATGCTGCAGGGCTTCGTCCGCAACATCCCCCGGGAACTGGAGGAGGCCGCCTCCGTCGACGGCGCCAGCCGCGTGCAGATCCTGCGGCGGGTGGTCTTCCCGCTGCTCGCCCCCGGCCTGGTCGCCACCGCGCTGTTCTCGTTCATCTCGGCCTGGAACGAGTTCTTCTTCGCCCTCGTGCTGATCAAGACCCCGGAGCTGGCCACCCTGCCGGTCGCGCTCGCCCGGTTCGTGGGCATCGAGGGCACCGCCCGCCTGGGCCCCCTCGCGGCCGGTTCGCTGCTGGCCACCCTGCCCAGCCTGATCTTCTTCGCGTTCATGCAACGCCGGCTCTCGTCCGGGTCGCTCGCCGGCGCGGTCAAGGGCTGACACCGTCCCCCACCCACCACCCAGGAGGTAACCCCCATGCTCCGTACCGGATTCCGTCGACTCGCCGCGGCCGCCGCGGTCGCGGTCGTCGGCCTCGGCGCGCTCAGCGCGTGCGGCGACGGCGGCGACGACGAGTCCACGTCCGGCCCGGTCAAGCTGCGCTTCCTCAGCCTCGCGTGGCAGAAGGAGTCGCTCCAGGCCAACAAGGACCTGGTCGCCAAGTGGAACGCCGAGCACCCCGACATCCAGGTCGAGTACGTCCAGGGCGACTGGAACTCCGTCCACGACCAGCTGCTCACCTCCTTCGAGGGCGGCGACGCGGCCGACATCGTGCACTACGAGGCGTCCGCGATCGGCGAGTTCAGCAAGCAGGGCTACCTGGCCGACCTGTCCAAGCTCGTCTCCGACGACCTCAAGGGGCAGATCGACCAGGGCATCTGGGACACCGTCACCTACGACGGCAAGGTCACCGGCGTGCCGTTCCTGCTGGAGTCGCAGGTCGTCATCGCCAACAAGAAGCTGCTCGACGCCGCCGGCATCGCGGTGCCGCCGGTCGACGGCGGCTGGACCTGGGACGAGTTCCAGGCCAACGCGCAGAAGCTCACCAAGCCGGGTCAGTACGGCGCGGCCTGGGCCCTGAAGTCGCCCACCAACCGGGTGCTGAACCTGGCGCTCAACTTCGACGGGAAGTTCTTCCACACCGACGGCGGCCGCACCGAGGTCAAGGTGGGCGACGCCGAGAAGGAGGTCCCGAAGCGCATCCACGACATGATCTACACCGCGAAGTCGGCCTCGCCGGAGGCGCTCGGGATGAGCGGCGCGGACACCCTGCCCGGCTTCTTCGGCGGCAAGTACGCGATGCTGCCCGGCTCGGTGTCGCTGCGTCAGCAGATGGTCGAGCAGGCGCCGGCCGGCTTCGAGTGGGTCACCCTGCCGCCGCTGAAGGGGTTGTCCGCCACCCACGCGGCGAACCCGCAGACGCTGTCCGTCAGTGAGGACTCCACGCACAAGAAGCAGGCCGCGCAGTTCCTGGAGTTCTTCCTCAACCCGACCAACATGGCCACCCTCGCCAAGGGCGACTGGCTGATCCCGACCGGCAAGCAGGCCAACGCGGAGCTGGTCAAGCTGACCGGCGGCAAGCAGGGCTGGGACGTGGCCGCCGACAGCGCCGCCGACCTGACCGTCGCGCCGTTCCAGAAGGCCGACGGCTACCCGGAGTGGAAGACCAAGTACGCCACCCCGGCCCTCCAGCAGTACTTCGCCAACAAGATCACCCTGGACCAGCTCGGCACGCAGCTGGTCGACGGTGGCAAGCAGGTTCTGAGGTAACCATGTCTCTCCTTCTCGACAAGTCGGTCGGATGTCTCGTCGGCGCCGCCGTGGGTGACGCCCTCGGCGGGGCGACCGAGACGGCACTTCCGGAGCAGATCCGCGCCCGCTTCGGCGGCTGGGTGGAGGGCATCGTGCCCCCGTACCACGCCGACTGGGCGACCGCGCGGCCACTCGCGCCGTACCACAAGGGCGACGGGCACATCACCGACGACACGTTGATGACCCACGCGCTGGTGCGGGCGTACGCGGCCAAGCGCGACCACCTGGACGCCTACGACGTGGTGGAACTGCTCGTCCCCGACCTGATCGAGCGGGTGGTGTACATCCCGGACCTGGAGCGCGAGGGGGTGACCTTCCACCGGCTCGCGGCCGCCGAACGGTGGTTGGTCACCCGCCTGCACCACGCGCACGCCGACCCCCGCGAGGGCGGGGTGGGCAACATCGTCAACTGCGGCGCCGCCATGTACATGGCCCCGGTCGGCATCGTCAACGCGGGCGACCCCGCCGGGGCGTACGCCGAGGCGGTGGAGATCGCCGGAGCGCACCAGCACAGCTACGGGCGGGAGGCCGCGGCGGTCTTCGCCGCCGCGGTCGCCGCCGCCGCGACCCCCGGCGCGGGCGTCGAGGACGTGGTCGCCGCCGCGCTGGACCTGGCCCGCGACGGCACCCGGGCGGCCATCGACGCGGTGGTCAAGGAGGCCCGGGGCCACCACGACTGGCGGGGCGCCATCGGCCCGCTGCGCGGTGCGGTCGCCCCCTTCGACACGGTGGGGGAGGAGTACCGCAGCCCGGGGCTGGGCGCCCGGCGGCCGAGCCGGCTGCACGCCATCGAGGAACTGCCGGTGGCGATCGGCATGCTGGTGGTGGCCGGCGGCGACTTCCGCGACGCGGTGCTCGGCGCGGTCAACTACGGCCGGGACGCCGACTCGACCGCCACCATGGCGGCGGCGATCGCCGGGGCGCTCGGCGGCGCGGCGGCGGTGCCGGCGGAGTGGTCGGAGGCGGTCGCCACCGCCTCCCGCACCGACCTGGTCGCGCCCGCCCGGGTGCTCGCCGCGGTGGCCACGGAGGTCTTCGACCGCGACCGGGAGCGCTTCGCCCGCCGTGCCGAGCGCTTCGCCGGTCTCGCCGAGGATCCGGCGCGGGGCACCGACCCCGCCGGGCCGGAGCAGGCGCCGGGGGAGTCGGGCCGGTGAGGATCACCTGGGTGCAGCCCGAGGACCTGCTGCCGCACGAGATCGCGGCCAGCCGGGACGAGGGGCGCGACGTCGGCGCGATCGCCGAGCAGTGGCGCGCGGCCGGCGGGGACCTGATCCCGCCGGTCAGCGGGGCGTCGCCCACGCCCGCGGCACCCCGGCTGCGGGCCCTCGCCACGCGGCTGCTCGACGAGGCCGACGCGCTGCCGGGAGCCGGCAGCCCCGACGAGCCCGAGGAGCTGGCCGCCGTCCGCGCCACCTGGCCGGCGGAGTGGTCGCTGCCCGCCGGCCCGCCCGCGTACGACCGGGTGCACGGCGCGTGGCTCGGCCGGGCGGCCGGCTGCCTGCTCGGCAAGCCGGTCGAGAAGATCCCCCGCCACGGGATCCGGGAGATCCTCGTCGCCACCGGCCGCTGGCCGCTGCGCGACTGGTTCACCGCCCGGGGGCTGCCCGCCGACGTGGCGGCCCGCTGGCCGTGGAACCGGCGCAGCGCCCCGACCAGCCTGGCCGAGAACATCGACGGGATGCCCGAGGACGACGACCTGAACTTCGCGCTGCTGGCGCTGCGCGTGCTGGAGACGTACGGGCGGGACTTCACCAGCGCCGACGTGGCGCAGGCGTGGCTGGACTGGCTGCCCGGCGGGCGGGTCTTCACCGCCGAACGGGTGGCCTACCGCAACCTGCTGCTGGGGCTGGCCCCGCCGGGGACCGCGCGGCGGCACAACCCGTTCCGGGAGTGGATCGGCGCCCAGATCCGCACCGACGTGTACGGCTGGGTCAACCCCGGCCGCCCCGACCTGGCCGCCGAGCTGGCCTGGCGCGACGCCACGGTCAGCCACGTCCGCGCCGGCGTGTACGGGGCGATGTGGGTCGCGGCCCTGGCCGCCGCCGCCACGGTGGCGGGCGACGTCGACGAGGTGCTCGACGCCGGCGAGGCGGTGCTGCCGCCGCGTAGTCGGTTCGCCGCCACGGTCCGGGAGGCGCGTGCCCTCGGTTCGCGCACGGACGACTGGGAGGCGGTGGTGGACGAGCTGTACGCCCGGCACGGCCACCTGCACTGGGTGCACGTGCGCAACAACGCCGCGCTGGTCGCCGCCGCCCTCGCGTACGGGCGGGGCGAGCTGGAGCGGTCGATCTGCGCGGTCGTCAGCGGCGGCTGGGACACCGACTCCACCGGGGCCACCGTCGGCGCGGTGACCGGGGCGCTGACCGGCGCGTCCGGGCTGCCCGAGCGGTGGGTCGGCCCGCTGCGCGGCCGGCTCGCCAGCAGCATCGCCGGATTCGACGGCATCGGCTTCGACGAGCTGGCCGCCCGCACCGTCGCCCTCGCCGAGCCGGGTGCCGCCGGGGCGCCCGTCGGCGCCGCCACGACCGAGGGCGGGTCGGCGTGAGCGCGCGGGTGGTCGTGGTGGGCAGCGCCAACCTGGACCTGGTGGTCACCGCGCCGCACCTGCCCCGCCCCGGCGAGACGGTGCTCGGGGAGGACTTCCGGACCGTGCCCGGCGGCAAGGGCGCCAACCAGGCCGTCGCCGCCGCCCGGGCGGGCGCGCACTGCGCGTTCGTGGGCGCGGTCGGCGCCGACGAGTTCGGGCAGCAGCTGCGGGACAACCTGGTCGCCGCCGGGGTGGACGTGCGTGGCCTGCGTACCGTCCCCGGCCCCTCGGGGGTCGCCCTGATCGGGGTCGACCGGGCGGCGGAGAACTTCATCGTGGTCGCCCCCGGCGCGAACGCCGCGCTGACCGACCTGGACGCCGCCGACGGGGCGGCGATCGGCGCGGCCGACGTGCTGCTGCTCCAACTGGAGGTGCCGCTGCCGACCGTGGTGGAGGCCGCCTGCCGGGCCCGCGCAGCGGGCACCACGGTGGTGCTCAACGCCGCGCCGGCGGCACCGTTGCCGGCGGACCTGCTCGGGCTGGTCGACGTGCTGGTGGTCAACGAGCACGAGGCGGCCGTCGTCGCCGGGACGGCCGCCGACGAGCCGGGCGTCCTGCTCGGTGCCCTGCTGGAGTTGGTGCCCCGGGTGGTGCTGACGCTCGGTGCTCGGGGCGCCGCGTACGCCGACCGGCGCGGTTCGCGACTGGAGATCCCGGCCCCGCGCATCGCTGCGGTGGACACCACCGCCGCCGGGGACGCGTTCACCGGCGCCCTCGCCGTCGGCTGGGCCGAACGCGGCGCCGCGCGCGACGCCGACGCCGTCGCCGCCGTCCTGCGCTGGGCCTGCGCGGCCGGCGCGGCGTGCGCGCAGCGCCCCGGCGCGTCCACCGCGCTGCCCGACCGGGCCGCCATCGAGGACCTGTACGCCGCGACCTACCGAGGTGCCCCGTGAGCTTCAACCCCTACGTGCCGCGCCCCATCGACCGGCCGACGGAGGTCCCGCTGGGCGGGCACGCCGACCTGACCACGCTGGACGAGGCGAAGGTCTTCGCCGCCCCGGGCGACCCGGCCGACTGGCCGGCCTGGCGGGAGCAGCTCACCCGCTGGCGCGCCGACGCCCGTGCCCGCCTCGGCTACACCGGTGCGCACTACGACGAGATCCCCGGCGACTGCTTCAGCGTCTGCCTCGCCTGGCTGTGGGACGAGACGCTCTACGACCACGAGCGGGGCGTCTTCACCGTCGACGCGTTCCTCGACGCCGCCGAGCGGGACTTCGGGGGCTTCGACGGGATCGTCCTGTGGCACGCGTACCCCGTGATCGGGCTGGACGAACGCAACCAGTTCGACTTCTACCGCGACGTGCCCGAGCTGCCCGAGGTGGTCCGCGCCTTCCAGCGGCGCGGGGTGCGGGTGTTCGTCGACTACAACCCGTGGGACACCGGCACCCGGCGCGAGGCCGGCACCGACGCGCAGGAGGTCGCCGCGCTGGCCGGCAAGCTCGGCGTCGACGGGGTCTTCCTCGACACCCTCAAGGAGGGCGCCGACGAGCTGCGCCGGGAGCTGGACGCCGTCCGCCCCGGCATCGTCCTCGAAGGCGAGAGCCGGGTGCCGCTGGCCCGCATCGCCGACCACGCGATGTCGTGGGCGCAGTGGTTCGCCGACTCCGAGGTCCCCGGCGTGCTGCGCGCCAAGTGGTTCGAGCGCCGGCACGTGCTGCACCACACCCGCCGCTGGCACCGAAGCCACCTCGACGAGCTGCACTCCGCCTGGCTCAACGGCTGCGGCGTGCTGGTCTGGGAGAGCGTGTTCGGCGTCTGGGTGGGCTGGAACGACCGGGACCGGGCCGTGCTGCGGGCGATGCGCCGGGTGCAGGCCAGCCACGCCGCGTGGCTGCGCGCCGAGGACTGGGTTCCGCTCGCCGACCACCCCGGCTCCGGCCAGGTGTACGCGTCCCGCTGGACGCACGACGGCGAGCCGCTGTGGACGGTGGTGAACCGGGGCGACGACCACGACGGGCCGTGGCTGCGTACCGCGCCGCGTCCCGGCCGGCGCTTCGTCGACCTGGTCACCGGCGCCGAACTGGCCGTCACCGCCGAGCCGGACGGCACGGTCGCCGTCGGCGGTCCGCTGCCGGCCGGGGCGGTCGCCGCGGTCGTCGCCACCGCCGACGCGCCGGTGCCGTCGCACCCGGCGGCGGTCGGCGACCCGTCCTTCCCGGCCCGGACGGCGCAGCGGCTGCGCGTCCCGTGGGCGCCCCGGCGCGACGTGCCCGACGGCATGGTGGCGGTCGACGCCGGACGGCGGGAGCTGCTCGTGCGCCACCGGGTGCGGGAGACCGGACTCTACGGCGAGACCCCGTACGTCGACGAGTGGAAGCCGCTGCCGCCCCGGCTGCACCACACCGGCACGCTGCGCCGCGCCGTCCGGCTCGGCCGGTTCGCCATCGACACCCACGAGGTCACCCACGGCCGGTACGCCGAGTTCCTGCGCGCCACCGGCCACCGTCCGGCGCGCCCCGAGCGGTTCACCGCCGGACAGGGCCCGGCCGACGCCCCGGTCACCGGCGTCGACCTCGCCGACGCCCGGGCCTACGCGGCCTGGGCCGGGCTGCGGCTGCCCACCGAGGACGAGTGGCAGGTGGCCGCCGAGGCGGGGCTGCTGCACCGCCGGGAACCGCTGGTGTGGAACCTGACCGAGAGCGAGCACTCCGACGGGCGGACCCGTTTCGTGATCCTCAAGGGCGGTGCCGCGTACCGGGCGGAGGGCTCCGACTGGTATCTCGACGGCGGCCCGCAGCCGCCGGACGTGTCGGTGAAGCTGCTGCTGCTCGGCGCCGGCCTGACCCGCTCCGACCAGGTCGGCTTCCGCTGCGCCGCCGACCTTCCCGCCGAGGAGTGACCTGATGAGAAGACGTTGGCGGATCGGCGGTGGCGTGGCCGCCGTGCTCCTCGCGTTCGGCCTGGCCGGTGCGGTGCCCGGCGCGGCCGGCGCGGAGCGTCTCCGCGCGGGCACGCTGACCACCACCTCGGCGCCGTCCGCGGCGCTGGGCGCTCCGATCGACTACACGGTCTACCTGCCACACGGCTACGGCGAGGCGACGGCGAGCCGCTACCCGGTGCTGTACCTGCTGCACGGGCGGGGCGACACCATGCAGGCGTGGACCCGGGTCAAGGCCGACCTGGACCGGCTGATCGCCGACGGCGACGTGCCGCCGGTGATCGCGGTGCTGCCCGACGCGCCGTGGAGCAGCCGCGGCAACTGGTACGTCGACTCCGGGTACACCGGCGCGGACGATCCTGGCCGGCCGGTGGAGACCGCCCTCACCCGGGACCTGGTGCGGCACGTCGACGCCACCTACCGCACTGCCGCCCACCGGGGGGCGCGCCTGGTCGGCGGCTACTCGATGGGCGGCGCCGGCGCGCTGCGCTACGCCCTGGCCCACCAGGACCTGTTCGGCCACGCGCTGGTGCTCAGCCCGGCGGTGTACCGGCCGCTGCCGCCGGCCGACTCGTCGGCGCGCGAGTTCGGCGGCTTCGGCTCCGGCGAGCAGCGCTTCTCCGACGAGGTCTACCGGCGACTGAACTACCCGGCCCTGCTGCCGGGCCTGGACGCGGAGTCCCCGGTGCGGATGTACGTCGCGGTCGGCGACGACGAGTGGGCGAACCCCGACCCGGCCGACGCCGCCCACGACCTCGACTACGAGGCCGCCACCCTCTACAACACCGTGCGCCGCTCCGACGCGGTCGCCGCGGAGTTCCGGGTGCTCGACGGGGGGCACGACTGGGACGTCTGGCGACCCGCCTTCGCGGACGGACTGAGGCACCTGGCGACGACGCTGAGCGTCACCCCGCCGGCCGGGCTACCCGGGCCGCCACACGGCACCGCAGGCACCGACTGGGCCGGCGGCGTCGCCGCCCACCCCGACGGCAGCACCACCCTCGGGTACGCCGCCTCCGGCCCGGTCGCCGGCCAGCCGTACGCCGGCGGGCTGGACGCCGTGGTCAGCCGCGTCACGGCGGGCGGAGCCCCGGCCTGGACGAGGCAGTTCGGCACGGCCGCCAACGACCGCCTCCACGGCGTGGTGCCGCTCGCCGACGGCGGGGTGGTCGCCGCCGGCTACACCCGCGGCGACCTGGACGGGACGCACCCGGGCAGCCCCGCCGACGACGGCTTCGTCGTCAGGCTGACCGGGACGGGGCAGCAGGCCTGGCTCACCCAGGCCGGCGACCCGGCCAAGGCCGACAGGTTCTACGCCGTCGCGGCGGCCCCCGACGGCGGCGCCTACGTCGCCGGCTACACCAGCGGCTCGTTCGCCGGGCAGAGCGGCGCCGGGGACAAGGACGCGATCCTGGCCCGCATCGCCCCGGACGGGCGGATCGCCTGGAGCCGGCAGTTCGGCGGTTCCGGCGAGGACAAGGCGTACGCGGTGACGGCCGACGCCGAGGGCGTGTACGTGGCCGGCGGCACCTCCGCCGGCCTGCCCGACACCACCCCGCTGGGCGGCAACGACGGGTGGCTCGCCCGGTTCGACGCCAGCGGCACCGGCACGTGGGTGACCTCGGTGGGCGGCGCCGGCGACGACCTGCTCGGCGGTGTCGCGATCAGCGCCGACGGCCTCGTGGTCGCCACCGGCTCCACCGGCGGCGAGGCCACCGCCGGCGGCAGCGACGTGCTCACCGTGGCGTACACCGGGGCCGGCCGGCAGCGCTGGCGGACGGTGACCGGCGGGCGGGGCGCGGACGCGGGCGCGGACGTGGTGGCGCTGCCCGGCGGTGCGGTCGCCGTGGTCGGCTTCACCGGCAGCGCGCTCGGTCTGCCGGTCGGCGGCGCGGACGTGCTGACCCTGCGGCTGGACGCGCGGGGCCGCCAGGCCGGGGTGGCCCAGTACGGCACCGCCCGCGACGACGCCGCCGACGCCTTCGGCGAGGAGAACGTCTACGCGACCCTCGGTGCCGACGGGCGGCTGCTGGTCACCGGGCTCACCGCCGGGACCACGTCGGGCGGGGCGGCGCTCGGCAACGGCGACGTCTTCCTCGCCGCCGTCGATCCGACGAAGGGAACGCCATGAACAGCCCAGCCCCCGCCGGTGCCGACCGGACCCGCCCGCTCGACGGGGTGAAGGTTGTCGACCTGGCCACCCTCTTCGCCGGGCCGCTCGCGGCGGCGTTCCTCGGCGACTTCGGCGCCGACGTGGTCAAGGTGGAGCATCCGGCCAAGCCGGACCCGTCGCGGGGGCACGGCCCGGCGAAGGACGGCGTCGGGCTGTGGTGGAAGGTGCTCGGGCGCAACAAGCGCACGGTGACCCTGAACCTGTCCGACCCGCGGGGCGCCGAACTGCTGCGCCGCCTGCTCGCCGACGCGGACGTGCTGGTGGAGAACTTCCGCCCCGGCACCCTGGAACGGTGGGGGCTCGGCCCGGCCGAGCTGCACGAGGTCAACCCCCGGCTGGTGATCGCCCGGATCAGCGGTTTCGGTCAGGTCGGCCCGTACGCGCGGCGGCCAGGCTTCGGCACCCTCGCCGAGGCGATGAGCGGCTTCGCCGCCGCCACCGGCGAGCCGGACGGCCCGCCGACGCTGCCCCCGTTCGGGCTGGCCGACTCGGTCACCGCGCTCGCCGCCGCGTACGCGGTCATGCTGGCCCTGCGGGCCCGCGACCTCACCGGCGCCGGTCAGGTGGTGGACCTCGCCATCATCGAGCCGATCATGGCGATGCTGGGCCCCCAGATCACCTGGTACGACCAGCTCGGCTACGTCCAGCCCCGGCTGGGCAACCGGTCCAACAACAACGCGCCGCGCAACACGTACCGCTGCGCCGACGGGCGCTGGGTGGCGGTGTCGACCAGCGCGCAGAGCATCGCCGAGCGGGTGCTGCGGCTGGTCGGCCGGCCGGAACTGGTGGACGAGCCGTGGTTCGCCACCGGCAGCGGCCGGGCCGCGCACGCCGACGAACTGGACGCCGCCGTGGGCGCCTGGGTCGCGCGGCGCGACCGGGACGAGGTGGTGGCCGCGTTCGAGGCCGCCGAGGCGGCCGTCGCCCCGGTCTACGACGTGCGCGACATCCTCGCCGACCCGCAGTACGCAGCGCTCGGCACCGTCCGCACCGTCGGTGACGAGGAGTTGGGCGAGGTGCGGATGCAGAACGTGCCGTTCCGGCTCTCGGAGACGCCGGGGGACATCCGGCACGCCGGGCGCCGGCACGGCCAGGACACCGACGCGGTGCTGCGGTCGCTGGGCCTGACCGACGGCGAGTTGGCGGCACTGCGCGAGAAGGGGGTGATCTGAATGCTGCTGACCTGGCTCTACGTGCCGGGTGACCGGCCGGACCGGTTCGCCAAGGCAGTCGCCTCCGGCGCCGACGCGGTGATCCTCGACCTCGAGGACGCGGTGCTCGCCGACCGCAAGGCGCACGCGCGGCAGGCCGTCGCCGAGTTCCTCGGGCAGCCGCACCCCGTGCCGGTCCAGGTCCGGATCAACGAGCTGACCGGCCCGGACGTCGACGCCGACCTGGCCGCGGTGGTCGGCCGCCCCGGGCTGGCGGGCCTGCGGCTGCCGAAGGTGGAGTCGGCGACCGCCGTCGCCGCCCTCGCCGCCCGGGTGGACACCCCGCTGCACCCGTTGGTCGAGTCGGCCCTCGGCCTGGAGGCCGCGTACGCCATCGCCACCGCCGACCCCGTGGTGGCCTCGATCGGCCTCGGCGAGGCCGACCTGCGCTCCGACCTCGGCGTCGACGACGAGGCCGGTCTGGCGTGGGCGCGTGGCCGGATCGTGGTGGCGGCCCGTGCCGCCACCCTGCCCCCGCCCGCCATGTCGGTGTACCCGAACGTGGCCGACGCCGACGGCCTGGCCGCCTCCTGCGCGGTGGGCCGGCGGCTCGGCTTCCTCGGCCGGGCAGCCATCCACCCGCGCCAGCTACCGGTGATCGCCGAGGCGTTCCGGCCGGCGGAGCGGGAGGTCGCGCGGGCCGAGGAACTGCTCGCCGCGGTGGCCGAGGCGCAGACGCGGGACTCCGGGACCGTGGTGCTGCCGGACGGCCGGTTCGCCGACCGGGCGATGGTGGCCGCCGCCCGTCGCACGGTCGACCTGGCCGCCCGCTACGCGGCCTGACCCCGGCGTACGACGAAAGGGCCGGCCCCGTTCGGGGGCCGGCCCTTGTCGGTGGTGGTTGTCTGGATCAGGCGGCGTAGCCGCGGGTGGCGATCCAGTCGGCGAG
>NZ_JBFAAF010000075.1:0-35058 GCF_040639595.1 Micromonospora sp. NPDC023814 | reverse complement strand
TGGGTGATGCTGGTGGCCCAGGCCGGCGCCCGGTCGCTGGTGCAGTGGCTGCGCGCCGGCAGCGGGGGCAGCGGCCACCGGGGCGTCGCGCCGCCGGCGTTCGGGGAAGCGGGTGGCGACGGCGGCGGCGAGCAGGCAGGCGAGCACGCTGGCGACGCCCACCGCCGGGTAGCCGCCGACGGCGAACACCGGGCCGGCCAGGACGATCGAGGCGAGCACGCCGAGCGTCTCGGCCGTCCTGGCCCGGCCGATGACGCGGGCGTACCGGCCGGCGGCGTCGAGCCGGTCGAGTTCGTCGAAGACCAGCGCCTCCAGCGCACCCGAGGCGAGCGCACCGCCGGCGCCCGACAGCACGAAGCCGACGGCGAAGGCCGGGTACGAGGGGACGAGCACCCAGAGCGCGGAGCCGGCGGCGGTGACGAGCGGGGCGAGGGCGAGCAGCAGCCGCCGGGAGACCGCGTCGGCGAAGGCGCCGGAGGGCACCTCCAGCAGGATGCTGCTGGCCGACCAGATCACGAACAGCGAGGAGATCTGCCAGACCGACAGGCCGGTGTCGCTGAACAGCAGCGCGTACAGCGGATAGAGCAGAACGAGTTCACCGAGGAACGCGTAGCCGTAGAGGATGGCCGCCAGCCGGCGGACACGCGGATCGGGCACGCGCGCAGTGTGGACAGTCATGAAGCCTTCCCGTGGAGACGAAGCGGACGCCGGACGTACGGCGTCCGCGGCGGCCCACGGGGGCGACCGTCAGCGGTTCATCAACATCGCCACGTCATGCCGGCGATGTTAGACGGCGGCGGCCCTGACGGCCATGCCTCACCGAGACACGCGTCGGGGCGGGACCCGCGCGGATCCCACCCCGGAACGCGGCGGCGCGTTCAGCGGCGGAACTTCTCCTGACCCGTCGGCGGGATGACCACGGTGGCCTCGGCGTCCTGGCCGGTCGGCTGTGCCGGGACCGTGGCGCCGGTCGAGGTGACCTGGGTGGCGTCCGGGTCGACATGGGGCGTGGCCGGGCCGGCGGGGCGCGGCACGACCTGGGTGGCGTCGGCGTCCACGGCCGGGCCGGCGGGCTCACCGGCACGGACGACCTGGGTGGCGTCGGCGTCCGGCTCGGTCAGGTGGGTCTCGGTGTCGCGGCGGCCGGCCTGGTAGGCGCGGGCGTGCGTGGCGATCACCTGCGACTCCTGCTCGGCGCGGGTCAGCCAGGACTCCCAGCGGCTCTGCATCGGACGGACCAGACCGCCGCCGACCCCGACGACGAGGATGCCGCCGACGGTGGCGAGCACGGCGACCAGCACCGGGGTGGTCACGGCGGTGGCCACGCCGATCTGGTTGAGGGCGGCGATGACGCCGAGGCCGAGGATGAACACCGAGGTGATGGTGGCCAGGATGCGGCCGTACGACAGCCCGCCCAGGGCGCCGCTGATGATGTCCTTGACGGCGTTGGCGATCGCGGCGGCGACCACGACGATGACGATCGCGACGAAGGCACGGGGCAGCCAGGCGATCACGCCGGCGATCAGGTCCGAGATGGGGTTCGGGCCCCAGATGCCGAACGCGAGTTGGAGGGTCACCAGCAGCACGCCGTAGTAGGCGAGCTTGGCGACGATGTCGCTGGCGTCGTACCGGGACCGGGCCAGGGCCCGGCGGATCCCGCCGCGCTCCACCGCGCGGTCGAAGCCCACCCGCTCCAGCACCTTGTCGACGATCTTGAGCACGGCCTTGGCGATCAGCCAGCCGACCACCAGGATCGCCACGAAGGCCACGGCCTTGGGCAGGAACAGCAGCACCGAGCGGAGGGCGTCCCCCACCGCGTCGCCGAAGTCGTCTCTCATGGGAATCCTCCACACGGGTGTCCGTCTCGTCGCGGCCGACCTACCCTCAGCGCCGGCCGGGGAAACACCGGTCGGCGCCGGTCGGCGGCGCGTCGACGCGACAGTGCCGGCGGGCGGCGCGCGCCCGCTTGGCCGGGAGGATCAGCGGCGTCGGCAGTCGTAGGCGACCGGGGCCTGGGCCTGCACCGGGGACGGCGAGGTGATGTTGACCGTGGCCGTCTCGGTCGTGGTGCCCACGCCGCTGAAGGCCCAGCGCAGCGTCAACTCGACGGTGCGCTGGCCGCGGCCGACCCGCTCGGTCAGCAGGCTGCCGGGGGCGCTGCCACTGCGCAGCCACTGGTAGCGGATCTCTCCCGCCCGGCCGTTGGTCGACACGGTGGCCACCACGTCGACGGTGACGTCGCACCGGTCGCCGGCCGGCCGCGGCACCGCCACCGTGGCCCCGGTGACCTCCAGAGGGCTGATCCGCTGCCAGAGATAGAGCCCGACGGCGACGAGCAGCGCGACGGTGAGCACGGTGGAGAGCACCGAGGTGACGCTCCGCCACGCCGACCGCCGCCGGCGCGGGGGCGTCGGCACGGGCCAGGCGGGCGCGACCGGTGGGGTGGCCGGCACGCCCGGCCCGAACCGCACCTCCCCGCCCGCGGGCGGGGGCGACGCTCCCGTGCGCCCGCCGAAGACCGTCCCCGGCCCGGCCCCGGTGGTACGCCCCGTCCCGACCGCGGTCACCGGGCCCGTCGGCTCCTGCCCGCTCGGCTGCGCCGTCCACGGCCCGGACCGCCCACCCGGATCGACCGGCAGCCGGCCGGGGTCCACGCGCGGGGACGGCACGGGACCGCCGGGCGGGGCAACCGGCCACCCCGGCGCGAGGTGCGCCGTCGGCTCTCCCCCGCCGAGGTGCCCGGTGGCCTCCCCAAGGTTCAGGTGCGCCGTCGCTTCCCCCTGGGCCAGGTGGGCCGTGCCGACTCCGACGGCCGGGTGCCGCGTCGTCGGCGCGCCGCCGAACAGGGGCGCGGTCGGCTCGCCGGAGCCGAGGTACGCCGTGAGCTCGCCGGAGCCCAGGTAGGCCGTCGGGTCACCAGAGGCCAGGTGTGCCGTGGGCTCGCCGGTACTCACGTGCGCGGTGGGTTCGTCGGAGGCGGGGTGTGCGGTGGGCCCGGTCGGCTGCGGGAAGCCGTCGAGCCGGGCGGTCGCCGCGCCGTCGACGGGCAGCCGGTGGGTGGGCAGCGCCTCGGTCTGGTCGTTCGGCTGGGTCACGGCGGCCCGCCCTCCGTCATCGTGGTCGACATCCGGGTCACCGATCAGCCCGGGGTGCAGAACGGGTAGAGCGTCACGTGGACCGGCGAGCTCTCGGGCGAGGCGTTGCCGGCCTCGTCGACCGCGACGACCCGGACCGGGATCCGGGTGCTGTTGCCCGGCCGGGGCAGGTCGCGCAGGACGCCACGGAACAGTCCACGACGGTCGGCCGTCATGGGCACCTCCGTGGTGCGGCCGTCCAGGGTGTACCGGAAGCTGACCCGCAGTCTCCCGGCCGTCGTACGGTCGTCGGAGACGACGGCCGAGACGGTGCTGGACGTGGGCCCGTACGGACAGCCCTTGGGGTCGAGCTCGGTCGGGCTTGCCGCGACCTGACCGACGGAGGGCGCGACGTTGTCCGCCGGCGGTGGCGGGCTGGCCGACGCGGTCGGCGAGGCGGAAGCGGACGGGGACGACGACGCGCTCGTGCCGGGAGTACGCTCCGGGGCGGCCGTCGTCGCGGTCGGCGCGGTGGGCGTGGCGGTGGGCGCCGGGACGGGGGTCGCCACCGCCGTCGGCGTGGGCGGCGCGGCGGCCGGGGCGGACGCCTCGCCGGTCGGACCCGCCGTCGCCTGCGGGGCCGCCGCCGGCACGGTCTCGTCGCGGCTGGCGTAGCTCAGCCCGGCCCCGCCGACCAGCAGCGCGGCGACCAGCCCGCTGCCGACCAGTGCCGCGCGGGCCCGGCCCGCGCGCAGCCAGGTCCACCGGCCGGTGCCCCCACCCAGCGCGGTGCTGGCCAGGCTGGTGGCCCCGCCGGTGCCGTCGGGGAACGGGAAGAGGGCGGCGAGCAGGGCCGCCCGGCGGGCCAGCTCGCGCAGGCCGCGCTCCTCCCACTCCGGTCCGTACGCGCCGGCCGCCACCTGCTCCAACACGGCGAGGAAGACCTGCGCGGGTTGCGGTCGCTCGGCCGGCTGCTTGGCCATGCCGTGCCGCAGCAGGTCGTGCACCGGCTCGGGAGCCGGGTCGGTGGGGATCGGCGCCCGTGCGTGCTGCTGGTGCAGGGTGAGCAGGTCCCGCCCGTCGTAGGGCGGCCGACCGGTGAGGCACTCGTAGAAGGTGGCGGTGGCCGCATAGATGTCGCAGGCCGGGCTGGCCGGGGCGCCCATCCACTGCTCGGGGGCCATGTAGCGGGGGGTGCCGGTGACGCTGACCCCGGAGGTCTCCCCGACCGGCATCGCGATGCCGAAGTCGGCCAGCTTGCTGGTGCCCTCGGCGGTGACCAGCACGTTCTCCGGCTTGTAGTCGCGGTGCACCACGCCCCTGGCGTGCGCGGCACCGAGCCCGGCGAGCGATCCCTTGAGGACGCACAGCGCCGACTCCGGGGTGGTGGGGCCGTGCGCGCGCAGCATCTGCCGCAGCGACACGCCGTCGACCAGCTCCATGACGATCGCCGCGCCGGCGGGCGACTCGACGTACTCGTAGAGCCGGGAGACGTGCGGGTCGTCGATCTCGGCCAGCAGCCGGGCCTCGTCCCGGAACGCCGTGCGGAACGAGGGATCGTCACCGATCCTGCCGGTGAGGTACTTGATGGCGACCGGGGTGCCCGTCGCGTCGTGCACGGCGAGGTCCACCCGGCCGGACGCACCGGCGCCGAGCTGCCGGACCGGGCGGTAGCCCGAGACCTGCCAGCCGGTCACGCGCTCACCTCCCCACCCCGGAACGGACAGCCTCCGTGGCTGCCTCGGTGGCCATTGTGGTCGCGCCGGGCGGTGGATCCATCGGCGCAACGGCTGCTTCCGGGCTCCGGACGTCCCGCGCGGCACGGCGGGGTGGTGGCATGGTCGGTAACGGACACCCGCTACTCCTAGCACCCTCTCGCAAGCGTCGTCGCCGAGCGGGCCGCCACCCGCCGGCTCGGCCGGCGTGCGGGCGGTGGTCGTACCCGGGCGGCCGGGCGAACCGGCGACGGAGGCGGCGGCGCGCCGAGGTCGGCACGCCGGGCCGGCGAGGGGTCAGGCCGGGGGTCGGCGGCGGCCGTCGCCGGGCGCGGCGGTGGGTGCCGGTGCGGCGCGCTCCGCCGTGGGGGGCTGCGCCGCCGGCGGCTCGGCGTCGCGGGCGGGTTCGGCGCCGCGGGTGAACTTGTCGAAGAAGCGCAGCAGCTCGACCGGAAACGGCATCACCAGGGTGCTGTTCTTCTCCGCCGCCACGTCCACGACGGTCTGCAGCAGCCGGAGCTGGTACGCCCCGGGGGTGGCCGCCATCGCCCGGGACGCGTCGGCGAGCCGGCGGGACGCCTGGTACTCGCCGTCAGCGGCGATCACCCGGGCGCGGCGCTCGCGTTCCGCCTCGGCCTGACGGGACATCGACCGCTTCATCCCCTCGGGCAGCGCGACGTCCTTGACCTCGACCCGCTCGATGAGCAGCCCCCACGGCTTCTCCGTCGGCGCGTCGATGACGGCCTTCAGCTCGGTGTTGATCCGCTCCCGGTCGCCGAGCAGGGTGTCCAGGTCGGCCTTGCCGATCACCGACCGCAGCGCGGTCTGCGCCACCTGGAGCACGGCCGCGGGGTAGTCGCGGACGTTGACCAGCGCCTTCACCGGGTCGACGACCCGGTAGTAGACGACCGCGTCGACGGTGAGGGTGACGTTGTCCCGGGTGATGGCGCCCTGCGGGGGCACGCCGATCACGGTCGTCTGCATGCTGACCCGGACCATCCGGTCGGCGATCGGGACGATCAGGCGCAGGCCGGGCTCGCGGACCGGTTGCAGCACGCGGCCGAAGCGGAAGACGATGCCGCGCTGGTACTGCTGCACGAGCCGGACGCTCAGGGCGCCGACGAGCGCGAGGACCACGATCACGATCACCACGCCGATCACGACGGCTTCCACGGCACCCCCGATCCGTTCGGCTCCCCGGGGCCCCTTTCCCGCTGCGTCGCCGGATAGTCCTGCCTTCCGGTCGGCCGCCGGCGCCCCTCGGGGCAGATCGGTGGTTGCCGGACGCCGGGCCGATTTCCTGGCTACGGTACGGGGAGCAGGCCGGCGGGGACTGCCCGGCCGTGGGTCGGGCGGTCCGGCAGCACCGGGCCGAGGAAGGCCGATCGCTGGAGGCGATGCCGGTGACGATGGAAGCAGAGCGCACTCTCCGCGCCGACGAGATCACCGAGCTGGGCGAGCTCGCCGCGCAGTTGCGGGTGGACGCGATCCGGTGCAGCACCCGGGCCGGGTCCGGTCACCCGACCTCCAGCCTGTCCGCCGCGGACCTGCTCGCCGTGCTGGTCGCCCGGCACCTGCACTACGACTGGTCGGATCCGGGCGGTCGCGCCAACGACCACCTGATCTTCTCCAAGGGCCACGCCTCGCCGCTGCTGTACGCGGTGTTCAAGGCGGCCGGGGTGATCAGCGACGAGGAGCTGGTGGAGACCTACCGCCAGTTCGGCTCGCGTCTGCAGGGGCACCCGACGCCGGTGCTGCCCTGGGTCGACGTGGCCACGGGCGCGCTCGGCCAGGGGCTGCCCGTCGGTGTCGGGATCGCGCTGGCCGGCCGGTACCTCGACCGGCTGCCGTACCACGTCTGGGTGTTGTGCGGGGACAGCGAGACGGCCGAGGGCTCGATCTGGGAGGCGCTGGACAAGGCGAGCCACTACGGGCTCGGCAACCTGACGGCGATCGTGGACGTGAACCGGTTCGGGCAGCGGGGGCCGACCGAGTTGGAATGGGACCTGGACACCTACCGGCGGCGGGTCGAGGCGTTCGGCTGTCAGGCGGTCGTCGTCGACGGTCACGACCTCGCCGCCGTCGACGAGGCGCTGGGCCGCGCCCGGCAGGCGACGGGCCCGACCGTGGTGCTCGCCCGGACCGTGAAGGGCAAGGGCGTACCCGAGGTCGAGAACAAGCCGGGCTGGCACGGCAAGCCGTTCAAGCCGGACCTGGCCGACCGCGCCGTCGACGCGCTCGGCGGCGTACGCCAGATCCGCGTCGCCGGCCCACTCCCCGAGGCCGCTCCGCCGCCCGCCGCTCCCGCCGGCGCGCCACCGGAGCTGCCGCGGTACGACCGGGGGGCGAAGGTCGCCACCCGCAACGCCTACGGTGACGCGCTGCGCGCGCTGGGCGCCCGGCCGGACGTGGTCGCGCTGGACGGCGAGGTCAGCGACTCGACGCGCGCCGACCGGTTCGCCGGGGAGTATCCCGACCGGTTCTTCGAGATGTTCATCGCCGAACAGCAGCTGGTCGCCGCGGCGGTCGGGTTGCAGGTGCGCGGGTACCGGCCCTTCGCCTCGACCTTCGCGGCCTTCTTCTCCCGCGCCTACGACTTCATCCGGATGGCCGGCATCTCCGGGGCCGACATCGCCCTGTCCGGCTCGCACGCGGGGGTGGAGGTGGGGGCGGACGGCCCCTCGCAGATGGGGCTGGAGGACCTGGCGGCGATGCGCGCCGTCCACGGGTCGACCGTCCTCTACCCCAGCGACGCCGTGTCCTGCGCGGCCCTGGTGCGGGAGATGGTCGACTGCGGGGGCATCACCTACCTGCGGACGACCCGGGGCGCGTACCCCGTCCTGTACGGCAACGACGAGGACTTCCCGGTGGGCGGCAGCAAGCTGCTGCGCGGCGGCGACGACGACCGGGTCGCGCTGGTCGGGGCCGGGGTGACGGTGCACAACTGCCTCGCCGCCGCGGACCGGCTGGCGGGCGAGGGCGTCGCGGCCCGGGTGATCGACCTGTACTCGGTGAAGCCGCTGGACCGGCAGCGGTTACTGGACGCCGTCCGGGTCACCGGCGGCCGGCTGGTGGTGGTGGAGGACCACTATCCGGAGGGTGGCCTCGGCTCGGCCGTGCTGGAGTCGCTGGCCGACCTCGCCGAGCCGGTGCGGGTGACGCACCTGGCCGTCCGCGGCCTGCCCACGTCCGGGACGTCGA
Source organism: Micromonospora sp. NPDC023814 (assembly GCF_040639595.1). NCBI lineage: Bacteria > Bacillati > Actinomycetota > Actinomycetes > Micromonosporales > Micromonosporaceae > Micromonospora > Micromonospora sp. NPDC023814. The sequence goes on along the minus strand of NZ_JBFAAF010000075.1, from coordinate 27,068 downwards.
GCCAGCTCATGGACCAGGCGGGAATCGGGGTGGAGGCGATCGTCGCGGCGTCGCGCGCCGCGCTGTCCCGAGACTGAGCGGGCGGGCGACGGGTGGCCGCGCCGCCGGGTCGGTGAACAGAGCGCCGACGAGTGCTTCCGGTGCGATGGTGACCGGCCGGTCGCTGACCTGCCCGTCGCCGAGTTCGACGATCCGCCACACCCCGTCGGCGCGCAGGGCCAGATCCACCGTCACGAAGGGCAACCGCAGCGCCGCGATCGACGCGCCCAGCGGACGCGGGTCGAAGTCCGCGGGCGGGGTGTCGTGCGGGCTGTCCGGGTGCGCGCCGACCAGGACGCAGCCGCCGTCGATCCACCACGTGCGGACCTCGGCGCCGGCGAACCGCTCGAACCGGCGCAGCACGAGGCCACCGACGACGTCCTCCGCGCGCAGGTCGAGGAACCGGCTCGCGATCGCCCAGGCGGCGTCACCGTCGTCCAGGTTCGGGATGAACGCCGCCTCGTGCCAGTGGTGCTTCATCGACTTGGTGAAGTCGCGTAGCACCGCTGGCCCGCCGCCGAGGTCGCACCGCGCCCGCTCGAAGTCGGCGCGCCGTGTCCCGACCGTCCACGTCGTACGCGGCGTCAATTCGGCGAGGTCGGGATACCAGCCGGGCAGCTCGTGGGCTCGCATGTACTGCTCGGCGCTCGTCCGCAGCGTGACGCCACGGCCGGCCAGCGCTGCGGCGAAGGCGGCGTACCGCTCGCTGCGCAACATCCACCCGCGGTAGACGGCCTCGCCCTCCACCGTTATTCGGGACACCGCCCGCGGCACGTCGTCGCCACGGGCCAACGCGTCGTGGTCGACGAGGGCGACCGCGACGCCGGCGTCCCGGGCCGCGCGTGTCTCCGGCGCGAAGTGGTCATCCGGACGACGCGGCCGCAGCGGGTCCGCGGGAACGATCAACAGCATTCGGTGGATGTTGCCCGATCGGCCCGTGGGACGCGACCGCGTTCCCGTCGGCGATGCCGGCGGTGGTGCCGGCGGTGGTGCCGGTCGACGGCGACTGCCCGTCGCCGCGCACCAGGACAACCGATCGGCGGGCGACTGCGTCCTTAGTCCGAGCAGTCGGATAGGGCGGTGTGGAGGTTCGATGGACGAGGTTGCCGAGGACGCGTTCCGGTCGTTCGTCGCGGCGCGTTCGGCGGCGCTGCTGCGCAGCGCTTACCTGCTGGTCGGCGACCGGGGCAGGGCCGAGGACCTGCTCCAGACGGTGCTCATCAAGACGTACGTCAGGTGGTCGCGCATCCGGGACCCCGCCGCGGTCGAGGGGTACGTGCGGCGGGCGCTGGTCACCACCGCGACGTCGTGGTGGCGGGGCCGGGCGTACCGGGAGCGACCGGTCGACACGGTGCCGGACCGCGGCGGCGTGGACGAGACGGACGCGCGCCTGGAGCACGACGCGATGTGGCAGCGCCTGCTGACGCTGCCGCCGAAGCAGCGGGCCGTGCTGGTGCTGCGCTACTACGAGGGCATGGCCGAGGCGGAGATCGCCGAGGTGCTGGACATCTCGCGGGGCACGGTGAAGAGCCACGCGTCGCGGGGTCTCGCCGCGCTACGCCGCCAACTGGAGGAACAGGATGCGCAGAAGGGGGCGGTGACGCCATGAACGACCGACCGGACCGGGGACTCGCCGACGCACTCGAGCGGCGGGCCGACTCGATCGCGCCAGGGCCTCGGTTTTCCGCCGAGGAAATCGTGCAGGCGGGCCGCCGAGCGGCCCGACGACGGACCACGCGGATCCGGGTGTCCGCGGCGGCGACGGTCGCCGCGCTGGCGGTCGTGGCCGCCCCCGCCGTGATCGACGCCGTACGACGTCCGACCCATCCGGCGCCGGCCGCGTCCAGGTCGGAGCCGCCGCGCGGCCTGCCCACGGCCTGCCCGGTCGAGCGGCTGCCGGTGCCGGCGGGCAGCGTCATGGACATGGTGATCGGCATGGATCCGACCGGTCGCCACATCGTGGGTCGGACGAACCCCGGCCGCGGCGGCACCGGTCTCGACATGTTGATCTGGGACAACGGCCGCCTTCAGGTGATCCCGGTGCCGGGCGACCAGCAACTGCCCACCGACATCAACTCCCGCGGCGAGGCGGTCGGCGTCAGCGGCGTCGTCGGTGAACGGGCGTGGATCTACCGCGACGGCGCGGTGACGCACCTGCCCGGGCAGTCCACCAGGGCCAACGCGATCAACGAGGGCGGTGTGGTGGTCGGTTCGAACGGGCTCCGACAGCCCCTGGTCTGGCGAACCCCGACGGACCAACCGACGGTGCTGCCGATGCCGGACGGCGACTGGGAGGGCGAGGCCAGCGACATCTCCGCCGACGGCACGATCGTCGGCACGCTCAACCGCCAGCGCACCACCCTGTTCCAGGCGTACGCCTGGTTGCCCGACGGCACGCTGCGGGAACTGCCGCCACCGGTCGTCGACGGCGAGAGGGCCGTCGCCACGCGCGCGATGTCGATCTCCGAGGACTGGGTGGCCGGCACCGCGAAAGGACCACGCGGTGACGTCCCGACGCGGTGGAACCTGCGCACCGGCGAGGTCCAGACCTTCCCCGGGATGCGGATGGGCGGTCGCGGCGTCAGCGCCGACGGCTGGCTCGTCGGCAGCCGGGAGGGGCAGGGACTGCTCGCCAGCCACCAGGGCATGGTGACGCTGCCGGACCTGCACGACCACGACACCGACATGTCCAACTACGCCGTGGCGATCAGCCGGGACGGTCGCCTCGTCGCGGGTGGCGGGTCGGTCGGCGGTCCCCGGGCTGTCCCGGTGGTGTGGCGCTGCCGGTGACACTCCGACCCGGGTAGGCGCGGCCGGGCCGGGGTTGCCGTCGCGACGACCGTCACCGGCAGCCTCGGCCCGCCGCCGCGAAAGTTCGCGGCCCTATGCTGAGCCGATGGACGTGGAGTTCAGCGGCGAGATGTTCTTCTGGAGGGGCCCCGCGCCGTGGCACTTCGTCACCGTGCCGGAGGACGACTCCCACGAGCTGAACGCGACCTGCGCGTCCGTGAGCTACGGCTGGGGCATGATCCCGGTGACGGCCCGGATCGGGGGCACCGGGTGGCGGACGTCGCTGTTCCCGAAGGACGGGCGTTACCTCGTGCCGGTGAAGGCCGGGGTGCGCGAGGCCGAAGGGCTCGCGGTCGGAGACACCGTCACGGTGCGCCTGGTCGTCGACGTCTGACCCGGGTGACCGGGTCGGGCCGGAGGCGTCCCGGCCGGGACCCTACAGCGCTCCGCCCCAGTTGTCGGTGGTGAGTCGGCCGGTGGTGTCGTCGATGAAGCGGTGTTCGAGCGTGCCGTTCGTCGTCCGGTAGAACACGTGGTGCTGGTTGGGAGTCGACAGTCCCGCCGGGTCGTCGGTCACCACACCACGAGCGCCCCAGTCGTCGACGCCCGGGTTGATCCCCGGCCACCAGTACCAGTGGACCAGGTCGCCCGAAGCCGTACGGGCGAAGACGTGCTGCTGATCGCGGTGCACGAACGCGTGCGGGTTCCCCACGAACCCACCACCGGGCCACACGCCACCGTTGAGCGTGCCGGACGGATCGTCGAAGAACCGATGCTGCAACCTGCCGTCGGCATTGCGGAAGAACACGTGGTGCTGGTTGCCGCCGTAGGAGAACCCGGTCGGATCCGACGCCACACCCGAGGTCACACCCCAGTTGTCCGTGCCCGGACTGGTGCCCGGCCACCAGTACCAGTGGATCAACCCACCCGAGGCCGTACGGGCGAAGACGTGCTGCTGGTCCCGATGCACGAACGCGTGCGGGTTCCCCACGAACCCACCACCCGGCCACACCCCACCGGCGATCTGGCCCGTGTTCAGGTCGTAGAAGCGGTGCTCCAGCTTCCCCTCCGGATTGCGGTAGAACACGTGCTGCTGACTGCCGTACGCGAAGCCGGTCGGATTCGACATCACCCGCCCGACCGTGTTCCAGTCGTCCAAGCCGGGAGAGGCCATGCCCGGCCCGAACCACCAGTGTCGCAACGTGTTGTCGCTCCCCCGCGCGAACACGTGCTGCTGACCGGCGTGCGAATACCCGACCGCCTTGCCCGTGAGCGGGCCCCCGCCCCAGTCCGCCCGCACCAGTCCCGCACCCGGCGACCACGACAGGTTCACCAACGACCCCGCCGCACCCACCGCCACGACGTGCTGCCCGTCGCCGAAACCGAACGCCCGACCGGCGACGGGCTCGGCGGGGCGACCGCAGTTGTCGCTGGTGAGGTACCGCTGGTGGTAGGAGCCCGGATACGGCGCGAGGGAGATGCCGTTGATGACGATGCTCTGCCCGACGCCGTTGTACAGCTGCTCGTAGTGGATGTGCGCGCCGGATGAGTTGCCGGTGTTGCCGGTCAGCCCGATCTGCTGGCCCTGGGCGACTGTCGCGCCGTTGGCCACCGAGTAGGCGGCGAGGTGGAAGTAGTAGGTCTTCCATCCGCCGCCGTGCTCGATAGCGATGTAGTTGCCCGCGCCGCTGGGCTGCGAGTAGCGGTAGGCGGTGCCGGCTGCCGAGGCGAGCACGGGGGTGCCGTCGGTGACCCCGCCGTCGGCCCGGACGAAGTCCAGCGCCTGGCGGACCTCGCTGCTGTGGTGGCTGTAGGTCCACCGTTGCCCGCACGGGAACGGGGCTTTGAAGGTGGGCGCGACGGCGCCGGCGGGTGTGCCGGCCGCCACGGCCAGCGCCGCCCACGTCACCACGGCGGCCACGAGCGCCACGCCCAGTCGGCGGACGATGCCTACGGTACGCACGGGCGGCTCCTCGCTGCGGTGGTGGCGGCTGCGGGAACGGGCTGCGCGATCTGCGGTCGCGCCGGCCCGCCGGTCGGTCTGGGCGGTGCTCGGAGCGCGGGCGAGCGGGGCTCCGATGGCGCGAGTCTGAAGAAGGCGGTGACGCCTGTCAATGGATTGACGAAAGTTTCCGGCAGGGTGTCACTAGCCACCCGTAAACATCCTTCGGCGCTGGAGCGCGCTTGACCGCACCGGACGTTGGCCGTAGCTTCCAGCTACACATCGACGGGGATCGCTGACCGGGTCGGCATCCGTTCCGGCGCCACAGTTCTCCGCCCTGCCCGCCGCCCGCTCGCGACAAGGACGGTCATGACGATCAACCGCCGCTCACTGCTCGGGAAGGTCGCCGTGGTCGGCGCGGCCGCCGCGGTCGCGCCGGCCCTGGCCCCCGGCGCGGCCCAGGCCGCCTACTGGAAGAAGCGCCTCACCGGCGCCGACCTGGACACCAACCACCGGTGGCAGGTCGCCGGCACCGACCTCGGCATACCGTACGTGCTGGAGAACGGCTCCATCGGCTACCTGTTCGGCGACACCTTCAACACGCCGTGGCCGGAGGGCCCGCCGCTGCCCAACGACTGGCGTTCACCGGTGATGCTGCGCTCCTACGTCCACCCGGGGTCGAGCGGTGGGATCGTCTTCGACAGCGCCGCCCGGGTCGCCGGCAACGGGCGGGCTCCCGAGCTGATGCACAACGGCCACAACGGCGTCGGCATCGACGGCCTCTGGGAGGTGACCGTCATCCCCAACGACGGCATCAGCTTCCCCGAGACCGGCCGCCAGCTCGTCTCGTACATGAGCATCGAGAACTGGAACTCCGCCGGCCCCGCCGGGCCGCACTGGAAGTCGCGCTACGCGGGGCTGGCCTACAGCGACAACGGCAACGACTTCGTCCGTACGCCGCTGAAGTGGTGGAACGACGGCACCAACACGGACCCCTTCCAGATGTGGACGATGCAGCGCGACGGAGACTGGGTGTACGTCTTCTCGGTGCGCTCGGGCCGGCAGGACGGCCCGATGATGCTGCGCCGCGTTCGCTGGGACCGGCTCTTCTATCCCGAGTCCTACGAGGGCTGGGGCTGGAACGGCAGCAACTGGGGCTGGGGCCGCCCGTGCACGCCGATCCTCACCGGCCGGTTCGGCGAGCCGTCGGTGCGGCGGCTCGCCGACGGCACCTGGGTGATGTCCTACCTCAACTGCGCGACCGGCTGCATCGTCACCCGCACCGCCGGCGGGCCGGACCAGGTCTGGACGGCGGAGAAGGTCCAGGTCACGTCGTGGCAGGAGCCCGGGCTCTACGGCGGCTTCATCCACCCGTGGTCCAGCCGCCGGGCCAACGACCTGCACCTGATGGTGTCGAAGTGGACCAGGACGCCCGACAACCGGAGCACCGCGTACCACGTCAGTCAGTTCGTCGCGTCGGCGTGAACCCGCCGGACGGAGGCGGGCGCGCAGCAGTCGTCACGCCGGGTCGACGCGGCCCCGGCGCTGGAGGGAAACCATGAGCGAGAGTGGCAACGTCCGTCGTCGGGTGAGCCGCCGGCGCCTGCTGGCCGGCACGGCGGGAGTCGCCGCCGCCGGAGCGTTCGTCGGGGCGTTCTCCGCGTCGTCCCCCGCGGTCGCCGCTGTCGACGGCCACGGCCTGCACATCGTCGACCGCAACGAGAACCCCGGCCGGCTGCAGTACTACCGCTTCGCCACCGCCGCCGTCGAGTGGAACCCGGCGGTCAACGTCCTGCTGCCCGACGGCTACCACACCAGCGGCAGGCGCTATCCCGTGCTGTACCTCCTGCACGGCGGCGGAGCCGACTTCCGCACCTTCCACCTGCAGGACAACATCATCAATCTCACCGCCGGCCGGGAGATCATCGTCGTCATGCCGGACGCCTCGACCGGCTGGTACTCGAACCCGGTGCACAGCAACACCGGTCCCCGCAACTGGGAGACCTTCCACATGGCGCAACTGCTGCCGTGGATCGAGTCGAACTTCCGCACGTTCCCGGAGTACGACGGACGCGCGGTCGCCGGGTTCTCGATGGGCGGGTTCGGCGCCCTCAAGTACGCCGCGAAGTACTACGGCCACTTCTGTTCGGTCAGCTCCCACTCCGGTCCGGCCAGCCTGCGCCGGGACTTCGGCCTGGTCGTGCACTGGGCCAACGCCACCTCGGCGGCGCTGGACCTGGGCGGCGGCACGGTCTACGGCGCACCGCTGTGGGACGAGGCCCGGGTCAGCGCCGACAACCCCGTCCAGCGCATCGGCAGCTACCACAACAAGCGCGTCTTCCTCGCCGCCGGCACCTCGCCCGACCCGGTCAACTGGTTCGACACCGTCAACGAGACCCAGGTGCTGGCCGGCCAGCGCGAGTTCCGGGCGGCTCTCGCCCGCGCCGGCATCCCGCACGAGTGGCGCGAGGTTCCCGGGGGCCACTACTTCCGGCACGAGCTCTTCGTCCAGGACCTCGACGGCATGCTCCGCCGCCTCCGCCGCGCCGGCTGACCTCGTCGACGTCCCCGCCGCGCCACGGCTCGGGTGGCGCGGCGGGGACGTCGTCGCAGGCTGCGCGGTGCGCGGGATCCGCGCGCCGGCGGGCACTCACCGCGGCGCGGCGGGCTGCCGGCCGGGATCGTCGGGCGCGGTGATGGTGACGTCGAAGACGTCGAGGAGGCCGAGCAGTCCCGCGAGGGCGACGGCTTCGTCGCGTTTGAGGATGATGCTGCGGGTGGCGTCGGGGTCGTCGCCGTCGTGGTAGACCAACTCACGCCGGCCGCCGGCGTAGTGGGTCACCACCCCGACGCGGCATCCGGCGTCGGTGGTGAACATGCGGCGAAAACCGATGCCGGGCAGCGGTGTCAGTTCGACGTCCATCGGAACTCCAGGTAATGAGGGAACCGCAGCCGTGGGCGCGGTGCGGTGACGGCCGGACGAGGGGCACGTCCGGCTGCGGCGGCGACGGCAGGCACGGCGCGTCGTCGCCTCGCCGTGCGGGACCGTCGCCTGGGGTCAGCCGGTGAGCAGCAGGCGCAGGCCGGCGAGCGTGGCCAGGTGCGGATCCGGGGGCATCGTGACGGTGCGGCCGGTCAGGGCGGCCAGCCGGGCCGCGAGCCCCGGATGCGCCGCCCCGCCGCCGGTGATCAGCAGCCGACGTCGACCCGGGCCGACCGGGCGGGCGCCGACGCGGCGCACGGCGGCCGCGATGAACGGCACCTGGTCTACGGCGTTGGGCACGTCGACGTGCTCGGCGGCGGCGACCGCGCGGTCGGCGATGCGGGCGATCTCGGTGCGGCCGTGCCCGATGTCGACGGCGACGACATCGTCCCGGTCCAGGTCGGCCTGGCAGGCCAGGGCGGCCGCCAGCGGCTCCTCCACGGTGGCGACGCGCCCGCCGAGCGCCCGGCGGACCACCGCGACGAGGAGGTTCTTCTGCTGCAACGTGGCGGTGGCCGGCACGCCGACGACGACCGGTGAGACGTCGTCGCCCGGCCGCCCGGCGGCCGCCGCCACCACCCGCAACAGGTGTACGCAGGTGAAGAAGTCCTCCACCACGCCGTGCCGCACCGGCCACAACAGCTTCGCGCCGCTGGTGGCACGCAGGTCCATCGCGGCGCGCCCGACGGCATGGCCGCCGGAGGGTATCCGCGCGACGACGGCGGGTTCGGTGACGACCTCCCCGTGCACCGGGGTCCACACGCGCACCGTCGACGTGCCGAGGTCGAGGGCGACGGGATGCCGTACGCCGAGGCGGGCGTACGCGCCGGGAGCCAGCATGCTCATCGCCCCCGCGCCGGAGCGGGCGCGGCGGCGCACGTCGTCGGTCGGGGCGGTCCGTCACCGACGGACAGGGAACGGGGGCACGTGTCGTGACGCAGGGTCGGCATGGTGCTCCAAGCCACGGGCCGGCGCCGTAGGGCGTCGGGAGGCGAACAGGCTTCAGACGGCGAACGTCAGCCTGGGCGGAGCACGGTCCGCCGACCACGCCGGCACGCACCCGGGGACGGCCCGCCGCGTGCACCGGAACACGATGCACAGCCCGACGGCCCGCGCCGCCGACAGCACCATGACCAGCACGGCCAGCATCAGCAGCGCCGACAGCGAGACGCGCTTGCCGACGCGGCGGAGACCGTGCCGATCCTGCATGGCCGACACCATAGCCGGGCGACCGGCCGCTCGGCCACGGCGTTCGACGGGCGCCACCCGGCCGCCGGTTCCGCAAGCCCTGGCGCCGGGACAGATAGCTGACTAAAGTCAGGTTTCATGACCTCGGATCAGCTCGTCGCCGCGGTGCGGCGGTTCAACCGGACGGTGACCCAGCGGGTGGGCGCCCTCGACGACGCGTACATGGCGCGCGGGCGTCCCCTCGCGCAGGCGCGGGTGCTGTGGGAGATCGGCCCCGGTGGCAGCGAGGTCGCGGCGCTCCGGGCCCGGCTCGGGCTGGACTCGGGCCACCTCAGCCGGCTCCTGCGCACCCTGGAGCACGACGGGCTGGTCACCGTCGGGCCCTCCGACCCTTTCGGGGGCGACGGGCGGGTACGGGTCGCCACGCTCACCGACGCCGGCCGGGCGGAGTGGTCCGAACTCGACAGGCGCTCCGACGAGTTCGCCTCGTCGATCCTCGCGCCGCTGTCCGCGCGGCGCCGGGAGCGGCTCGTCGCGGCGATGGCCGAGGTCGAGCGGCTGCTCGTCGCGTCGATGGTGGTCATCGCACCCTGCCCGCCCGGCGACCCGCGGGCCCGGGCCTCCACGCGGGCCTATGCCCGGGAGGTCTCCCGACGCTTCGACGACGGGTTCGATCCGAGCCGGAGCAACCCGGTGCACGACGAGGACCTCGTCCCGCCGGCCGGCCTGTTCCTGCTCGCCACCCTCAACGGCGAGCCCGTCGGGTGCGGCGCGGTCAAGCTCCACCGCGACGCGCCCGCCGAGATCAAGCGGGTCTGGGTGGCGGACACCGTACGCGGGCTCGGGGTCGGGCGGCGGATGCTCGGCGAGCTGGAACGACACGCCGCCGCACGGGGCCGGACCGCCGTCCGGCTGGACACCAATCGCAACCTCACCGAGGCGATCGCGATGTACCGCGCGGCCGGCTACCGGGAGATCGAGCCCTACAACACCGAGCACTACGCGCACCACTGGTTCGAGAAGCGCCTGACGCCGTGACGTGTCGACCGCCACGCCGCCGCCCGACGGCGAGCCCGGGCGACGGGCGACGGGCAACGGGCGACGGGCGACGGGCAACGGGGCGGAACGACGCCAGCAGGGCGACGGGAATGGCGAATCAATTGACGCCGGCCCTCGTTCCCGCTGCGCGCATTCTGCTCTGACCGCCATGGGCCGGGGCACCAATCCGGGTAGTTTCTCCGTGTGGCCCACCCCCATTGCCGTGTGACGATGACGACGGTGGGGAATTGCCGTCTCCGGCGTACCGAATGACGGGCCCCGGCATTTCTTCCGGGCCGACTCGGCGGGCGCGGAAACCATCGCGGAGCGTTGATCGGAGTGGTCACGACGCGGCGGCTTCCGGCCGAACGGCCTCGCCAGTGGGCGGTCGGCGGGCAAGCAGCTCCCTGCGGCGCCCGGTCAGCGCTGGGGCGGCGCGGACGACTCCGGGACCAGCGGGTCGTGCGCGGCGTGCCGCAGTTGGCGGGTGCCGACGGCCTCGGCCAGCGCGAACGCGCACAGGGCGCCGGCGAGGACGGCCAGCCCCGCCAGCCGGGACACCGTGGTGGTCACCGCCGTCAGCCCGACCAGCGCCACGATCGCGACGAGCCGCAGGCCACGGACCCGGTGCTGGATGCGCCACCAGAAGGCCTGGTCGGCGAGGAGGAAGACGATCACCCCGCCGTAGAGGGTGAGGTGGGACATGTCCCACCACCCGACGGGTCCGGCGACCCGCTCGACCTCCGCCACCGTCTTGCGCAGCCCGAGCGCGACCAGCACGACCCCGACGATCATCGGCAGGTGCGAGTACGTGTACGCCTCGAGCGCGAGCCGGCTGCGCCGGCCGTCGTGCAGTCTCTGCACGCCTCGCTGCCCCGCGGTGGCGTCGACGTCGAAGTACACCCACCAGAGCATCGCGACCACCACCAGGCTCAGCACGGAGGCGACGACCACGGGCACGGAGACCGCGCGGTTGCTCACCGACGCGCCGGTCGAGACGATCGCTCCGCCGAGCGCGACGAGGATGATCAGGCCGAACCGGTCGGCCCAGTGCTCGGCGGAGCGGACCGGCCAGTGCCGGGCGTTGAGCAGGTAACCGCTGCCGAGTTCGACGATGATGGCCGCCGCCCACAGGGCGGCGCGGATGGGCTCGAAGGCCTGCGGATCGTCCGACGACGGCGAGAGGATGGCGGCGGCGTAGAGCAGCGCGAGCGCCACGGCGGCCGACGCCGCGAGGCGCACCAACTGGCCGCGGAACAGTCGGTCCTTCCGGGCGACCGTCCAGAACGCGACGAAGTTCAGGGCGCGCACGAGGCCGTAACACGTCACGAAGACCAGCGGTCCCGGCAGGCCGCCGGGCAGGTCGATGAAGACCGCCGGCACGGCGATGGCGATCACCAGGATGCCCGCCGCGGCGCCGAGGAGCAGGAGCCGGGCGAGGGCGTTCTCGGTGCGGAACGAGCTGCCGAGCCAGGCGTAGCTGCACCACGCCCACCAGAGCAGCACGAGCACCGCCAGCCCCTGGAGCAGCCCGCGCCAGCCGGGTTGCGCGGTCATCAGCTCGGTGACCTGGATGAAGGCGTAGACGAAGACCAGGTCGAGGAAGAGTTCCTTGGGCGTGACTCCGGTGGAGCGCTCGGTGACCGGCTCGATCGCCCGGTGCAGTGCCCGGTGCCGCACCCGAAAGACGGTACGGTCGAGCAGGACCAGGCTGACCACTGCGGCGGCGAGCAGCCCCAGCTGGGCGACCACCGGCGTCCGCGCCGCCACCGGGGCGAGCGCCAGCACCAGGACGAGGCCGACGAGCGGCCCGCGGCCCCAGATGCCGATCGTCCTGCGCTCGAAGGCGATCAGGGCGATCAGGTACAGCGCCACCCCGCCGTACAGGGCGAAGAGGCCGAGCGCCGGCTCCGACCGCACCGACTGGAACGCCACGTTGTTGAACGTGTGCTTGAGCCCGAGCGAGAGCAGGATCAACCCGACGATCATCGGCAGGTGCAGGAACGTGTACGCGTCCCGGGCGAGCCGCGCGCGGGCGACACCGGAGGCCTGTTCCAGCGCGTCCTCGGCGGAGAACCTGGCGATGTCGAAGTACGTCCACCAGAGCACGCCCACCAGCAGCATGCTGAGCACGGCGCCCCCGACCACCCCCCAGGTGACCGGGCTGGCCCAGCCGACACCCTGGCCCGTGCCGGCCGAGATGATGATCTCGCCGAACGCCACCAGGATGATCAGATGGAACCGCTCGGTCCAGTGCTTGACGGACTGGACGCGCCACCAGCCCACGCCGATGATCGCTATCCCGAGGTACTCGACGAGGAACGCGGCCAGCAGCAGCGCGAAGCGGACCCACTCCCGGGCTTCGCCGTCGGCACCGAACGTGCCGATGGGCAGGAGGCCCGCGACCAGCAACAACGGCGCGGCGGCGAGCAGGGGCACCCAGACACGCGGGTACGTACGCCGGGCGGCGGGATCCCGCCAGACGGCGACGGTGGCCACCAGCAGCGCGCCGGAGCGGACGACCAGGTAGCAGACCACGACGACCAGCGGCCCGTGCAGGCCGCCCGGCTTGTCGGAGAACGTTTCGTTGAGGGTCACCCCCACGACCAGGATCAGCGCCGCCAGGCCGAAGATGACCACCGGCATGACGCCCCGGTCCACCCGGACGACGTTGCCGAGCCAGGCGTACGACAGCCAGCAGGTCCACAGCAGGACCAGCAGCACCACGCCGTGCAGCAGGCTCGCGACGGTCAGGTCGGACGCGGCCGTGCCGGACACGGTGATGAAGGCGAAGACGAAGATCAGGTCGAGGAAGAGCTCCAGCCGGCTGACCGCGCTGGACTCCCCGACCAGCTGGATCCGGCCGGCCGCCACCGTCGGCCCCTTCTCGGTCACGCACCCACTCTGCCAAGGCCCGGCGGGGTGGACAGCGGATCCGGGAAGCGGGCCCGGGGGTCGGCGTCGCCCGGCCGGCGCGCCCGGCGGTCCGCGCGGGGCGGCGACGACAGGTCCGCATTTCGCGCCGTCGATTTCTGCGTCATTTCCCTGCCGGCCCACCCGGATTCTCCAGTCGTCCACCGAAATCGTCGCGGGCGAGCCGTCGGGCGCCGCCGCATTGGCGGCGGCGGCCCGTGGTGGAGTCAAGAAGACGAAAGTCACGCTTTCTCGGATTCCCCGCGCGGCCCGTCCTTTTGTAGGCTCTGTGGGCCGGTTTCCCGGCCCGGTCGGCACGTGATTTCCGACGCCGAGGCACTACCCGCCACCCGTCTCCGCCCATTCCAGAGGGGCGGCGCCGTCGGCTGCGGTGACGCGTGTCCGGGCATGCCGGGGCGCCGGCCAGGTCCATCGACGACACGACACGGGAGCACGACACATGCAGGGGACATCCGCAGCACGCCGCCGGGTGACGCCGGCCCGACGGCGCCTTCTCACCGCACTGCTCGCCGCCACGGTGGGCGTCGCCGCGGCGGCGCCCCCCGCCCGGGCCGCGGACACCGGCTACGTGTCGGCGACCTCGGTGGAGGCCCTCGGCGGCGACCTGTCCACGGTGAGCCCCACGGTGCAGACCACCTATTCCGGCGACCCGCTGCGCCCCGCCGACTACCTCAAGCCCATGGGTCCGCTGGGCCACTACGGGCTGATCGGCCCCTGGGGGCCGCTCGGCGTCGCCGGTCCGATCGGCGTCGAGCCGTGGCACCCGTCAAGCTGGATCACCGGGACGGTCTGGGACGACTGGGCAGGCATGCTCGGCTGGTACGGCGGGCCGATGAGCGAGTGGGGCCCGCTCGGCCCCGACGGCCCGCTGTCGCCGGAGGCGTACCACGAGACGCTGCCCAGCCTGGGTGACTTCAGCAAGCAGGTCCAGGCCGGCGGCGTGTGGGGCGTGCTGGGCCCCGTCGGGCCGCTCGGCCCGCTCGGCCCATTGGGTCCGCTCGGCCCGGCCGGCGCGCACGGGCTCGGGCGCACGGCCGACGGCGCGTACGTCACCAGCGGCGGCGCGGTACGCCGTACCGCGACCGTGCCGTACGGGACCTCCACCCGCAGCTACGAGCTGTACGAGCAATACCGCGACGAGTACGCCCGCGGTCTCGGCTACGGCAACGACACCTCGTTCATGGTGGAGCGCAGCACGCTGTCGCCCGGCAGCTCCGTCGACTACCGGTTCACCTCCCACAGCACCCAGTGGGTCACCGTCAACGTCGTCCCGAAGTGGATGCGCTACGACCTCGCCACCCTGTCCGGGTACGTGACCAGCGCCGCGAACAACCACCTGGACTACCCGAGCGGCGCGGCGGGTGGCACGGCGCTCGTGGACGACTTCGACCTGCGGCTGACCGACGACACGGGGCGGGTGCTCGCCGTGTCGAACTCCGTCGAGCTGGCCGACACGATCCAGGTCCAGGTTGCCGCCGGCACGCGGCTGAACCTGCGGGTCACCCACCACCAGCGTGGCTCCTACCTCGGCTACCACGACGGCTACCGGCTCTTCGTCACCGGCTCCACGCCGCACATCGCGGGCACCGACATCACCGGCGCCCACCAGCGCCCCGTCGGGACGGGGTGATCCCGCCCGGAGGTCGTCCCGCCTGATGCGCGGGCCGCACCCGGTGGCGCCGTCGGTCCGTCCGCACGGCGCCACCGGGTCGCGCCGTGCGGAGCGAAGATCGAGGCCCGTTGCCGTAGCGCGCGGCTCCATCGACGGGGTAGAAACATGCCACGTCGAGAGAGCGCTCTCACGGAGAGGACGGTCCCCATGAGAACCCAGTCCACCCGCGGACGACGACTCGGCCGGGCGCTCGTGCTCGGCCTCGTGTTGACGACCACCGCCAGCACCGCCGGCACGGCCGCCGCCGGGCCGCCCCGCCCCGGCACGCCGGACTTCGGGCCCCACGTGACGATCTTCGATCCAGGCATGCCCGTCGGCGAGATCCAGGCGACCCTGGACGCGGCGCACGCCCGGCAGGTCGACGACGAGATGGGCACCGCGCGGCACGCGTACCTCTTCATGCCCGGCACGTACGGCACCGCCGAGCAGCCGCTGCAGGTGAGGGTCGGCTACTACACAGAGGTCGCCGGCCTGGGCGTCTCCCCCACCGACGTCGGCATCAACGGCAAGGTCGAGGTCTACAACCGGTGCCTCTCCGGCGGCGGGACGGGCAACTGCATCGCCCTGGTCAACTTCTGGCGCACCCTGTCCAACCTGTCGATCGCCGTCAACGCCGCCGGCCAGGACGGCTGCCGCTCGTCGGCCAATTTCTGGGCGGTGTCGCAAGCGGTGTCGATGCGTCGGCTCGACATCAGCGGCGGTGGGCTGTCCCTGATGGACTACTGCACGGCGGGCCCGCAGTACGCCAGCGGCGGCTTCATCGCCGACTCGCGGCTGCCCCTCACCACGAACGGCTCGCAGCAGCAGTGGCTGACCCGCAACAGCGAGGTCGGCGGCTGGTCCAACGCGGTGTGGAACCAGGTCTTCGCGGGCACCGTGGGCGCCCCCGACGACGCCGGCTTCCCCGACCCGCCGTACACCACGCTGCACACCACGCCGCTCAGCCGGGAGAAGCCCTACCTGTACGTCGACGCGAAGGGCGGGTACCACGTCCGCGTACCCGCCGCCCGGCGCGACAGCCGGGGCATCTCCTGGGGCGCGGGCACGACACCGGGCCGGAGCATCCCGATCCGTGACTTCTTCGTCGCCCGGCCGTCGGACCCGGTGCACGTCATCAACCGCCAGCTCGCGCGCGGCAGGCACCTGCTGCTCACCCCCGGTGTGTACGACATCGCGCGCAGCATCGAGGTCAGGCGGCCCGACACCGTGGTCCTCGGCCTCGGCCACGCGACGCTGACCGCCGTGGACGGCGCCGTACCCCTGGACGTCGCCGGCGTCCCGGGCGTGGTCGTCGCCGGCGTCACCGTCGACGCCGGCCCCACCGAGTCGCCGGTGCTGCTGCGGGTGGGCCGCGAGCACGGCCGCAACGCCAGCACCCCACGCAACCCGATCACGCTGTCCGACGTGTACTTCCGGGTCGGCGGGCCGCATGTCGGCAGGGCGGACACCGCGCTGGAGGTCAACGCCGACCACGTCCTCATCGACCACACCTGGGTGTGGCGCGGGGACCACGGCGTCGAGGGCTTCACCGAGGGCGTGAACGGTGACACCGATCGCTGGCGGACCAACACCGGCCGCCACGGCGTCGTCGTCAACGGCGACCATGTGACGGCCACCGGCCTGTTCGTCGAGCACTTCCAGCGGTACAACACGGTCTGGACCGGCGAGCACGGCACGACGATCCTCTACCAGAACGAGCTTCCCTACGATCCGCCGACGCAGGCGGACTGGATGGACGGCGACGTCGAGGGCTGGGCCGGCTACAAGGTCGACGACCGGGTGCGGCACCACACCCTGCACGGCGGCGGGGTCTACGTGTTCAACCAGAACAACCCGTCGATCCACACCGAGAACGGCTTCGAGGTGCCGGTGACGCCCGGCGTGCGGCTGCACCACGTCATGACCGTGAACCTCAGCGCCGGCACCATCGACCACGTGGTCAACGGCGTGGGCGGGCCGGCCGACCCGACCCGGGTCGGCGCGCCGGTCTACGTCGCCCGGTATCCGACGCCCTGAGCGGCGGCTCTCGGCACGGGCCGGAGCCGTGCGGCTGCGGCCCGTGCCGGCGGGCGTCAGCCGGCGCAGTTGTAGTTCTGCACCGGCTGGGTCAGCTTCTCCTGGCTGCCGAACTTCGCGTAGACCCGCAGGTAGCACGGCAGTTCGACGTCACCGTAGTAGCTCTGGACCGCGTTGTCGTAGTGCGTGGTGCCGCTCTGCGCGACCTGCCAGCCACCCGCGTCGCCCGACTGGATCTCCCAGTAGACGTCACCCGAACAGCCCTGCAGCCCCTGGGACCAGGCGATCATGTTGGCGCCGTTGTAGATCTCGGACTGCACGAGGGTGCAGCTCGCCGCCTGCGCCGGGGCGGCGCCGGCCAACAACCCCACGGTCAGCAGGGCCCCCGCTCCGACCGCTGACATCAGCTTGCGCATGACCAGTCTCCTCCACGATGGACGGTAGGTGGTCCCCAGGAGGGTAGTCGCTCTGGAGATAAGTTCCAAGAGGATCATCAATGGAGACGAAAACTTTTATCGAGACGTCCCGCCGCCGGCGAACACGAGGTCGAGGTGGGCGTCCAACGCGGCGAGCGCCTGCTCGGCGGTGTAGTGGCCGCCGAGCAGGTGGACACCCAGCCCCTCCATCAGCGCCAGCACGCCGGCCGCGTACTCGTCCCGCCGGGGACCCGGGATGAGACCGGCGACGAAGGCGCGCAGCTGGTCGGTGTCCTCGCGCATGCCGGCGGCCACGTCCGGCCGCACCGCCGCGTACGCGAGGAACGCCAGGGCTACCCGCCCGTCGGCGAGCGACTCCTCGGACAGCGGTAGCAGCGCGGCGACCATCGTGCGGAGCAGCAGCCGGGGGGCCGGGTCCTCGCCGAGCCGGGCGATCGCGTCGGTCACCCGGGCCTGGCTGCGCTCCCGCACGACGGTCATGGCGAAGGCCATCATCTCGTCCTTGGTGCGGAAGTAGTGCTGGACCATTCCGGCCGAGACCCCGGCCTCGGCCGCCACGTGACGCAGGCTCACGGCCTCCACGCCCTGACGCGCGGCGACGCGCATCAGGGCGGCCGCGATCAGCGTGCGCCGTTCGTGGCGGTCGACCTTCTTCGGCATGGCCTCATGCTGTCACGACGCGGACGCCTCGCCGACCACCGACGGCTCCGCGGCCCTGGGGGCGGGGTGCAGGGCCACCGTGCCGGCGGCGGCGTCCACCGTGACGAGTTGGCCGGTCCGGATCCTGCGGGTGGCGTCGGGGACGCAGATGACGGCGGGGATGCCGTACTCCCGGGCGACCGTCGGGCCGTGCGCCATCACCGCCCCCGTCTCGGTGACCAGCGCGGCGGCGGTGAGGAACAGGGGCGTCCAACCCGGGTCGGTGGTGGCAGCGACCAGCACGTCGCCGGGTTCGACGTGGGCGGTGGCCGGGTCGTGGACCACCCGGGCCGGGCCGGTCGCCCGGCCCGCCGCCGCGCCCACCCCCCGGAGGGCGCCGTCCGGGGCCGGCGGCGGCGCGAGGACGGCCTCGATGTCGGTGCCGTCGGAGAGCAGGGCCACCGGCACCGCCGGGCGGCGCAGTTCCCGCCGGTACGTCGCGCGGCGCGCGGCGACCGTCGAGCGGTGGTCGGCGCCGTCGTGCACGGCCGCGTGCGCCTCGTCGAGGGTGAGGAACATGATGTCGTCGGGCCGCCCCAGCAGCCCCCGCTCCGCCAGCTCGGCGCCGACGAGCAGCAGTTGACGGCGCATCTCCCGCAGCCGGTAGAGGCCGGCGAACTTGCCGGCCTCCCGCAGGCCGGCCAGCATCCGTGCCCGGCGCAGGAGGAATCCGGCGATCCGGCCGCGGACGGGCCGGCGCCGGCGCGCCCGGGCGACGAGGTCCGCGCAGGCGGCCTCGGCGGCCTCGGCGGCGCGGGCGAAGCGCCGGTCCGGGGCCTGCTCCGGGTCGGTGACGCGCAGGTAGTTGGCGATCATCGCGAAGACCGGGGTCGGGTCCTCGTCCCAGCGCGGCACCCCGAGGTCGACCTCGGCGGCGGCGCGGTGGCCGTAGCGGTCCAGGAACGCCGCCAGGCCGATGTCGGGCAGCGTTCCCCGCGCGTACGCCGTGGCCAGGTCGTGCGGCGGGGTGGCGAGCAGCAGGTGACGGTGCGCGGCGGCCTGCTGGCTCAGCCGCCACAACGCCAGGTCCATCTCGATGGTGACGTTGTGCGGCATGCCGCCCAGCACCGTGTCGATCTCGCCGGGGCCGGCCACGCCCCGCAGCAGCGCGGCCGGCAGCGTGGCGGCGAGCATCCCGGCGACGATCGGCCAGACGATGTCGTCGGGGCCGGCCGCCGGGTCCTCGTCGCGCACGTACCGCAGCCGCTCGGCGGCGGTGTCCAGCCCGGCGGGCGCGGCCGAGCCGACCCGGAGACGTTCGACCTCCCGGAACAGCCGGGCCCGGGCGGCCTCCGGGCGGGCCAGCGCCCGCACGACCCCGGTCGCCGCGCGGGCGGCGGTCCGCAGCGCCGGGCCGGTGGCCGTACGCCCCGGACCGGAAGCCGGCAGCGGCGCGAAACGCGGGTCGGCGAGCACGTGCTCCATCACCGCCTGGGCCCGCGGCCCGAAGTCCACCGCCATCAGCTTGACCAGCCGTTTGCGGGTCGACGGGTGCCGCGCGAGGTCGGTCAGGTCGCCGTACAGGCGCCCGCCGATGTCGGTGATCTCCACGGTCAGGCCGAACGACGCCAGCATCGCCGCCACCAGCGACTTCAGGGTGGACATGCCCATCGGGGTGGCGGGTTGCCGCATACCCTGCACGTGGCCGAACTCCAGGTAGACCCGGGGAGCCGGCCGCCCGGTCTCCGGCGGCAGCGGGAACAGCGTGGTGATCGGCCGCGACTGGAGCAGCCAGAGCACGCCCTGCCGGTCGTAGGCCCACTCGACGTCCTGCGGGCAGCCGAACCGTTCCTGGAGGCGACGACCCGCGTCCCGCAGCTCGTCCAGCCGCTCGGCGGTGAGCAGGCCGGCACCGGCCCGGGGCGATCCGTCGAGGACGTACCGCTCCACGGCGGCGCTGCCGTCCACGACGGCCGTGCCGAGCCCCTCGGCCGCCTCCACCATCATCTCGGTGCGGCAGCCGGTGAGCGGGTTGGCGGTGAACAGCACACCCGCGGTCACCGGGTCGACCATGCGCTGCACCAGGACGGCCATCCGCGCCGACGCGTGGTCGATCCCGTGGGCGTCGCGGTAGGCGACGGCGCGGGGGTCGTGCAGCGAGCGCCGGCATCCCTCGATCGCCGTCAGGAGATCGGCGATCCCGGTGACGGCGAGGAAGGTGTCCTGCTGCCCGGCAAAGCTGGCGTCCGGGAGGTCCTCCGCGGTCGCGCTGGAGCGCACCGCCACCGGTCCCCCGCCGAGCCGCTCGTACGCCTGCGTGACCTCGGCCCGCGGCACCACGCCCCGCTCGTGGGCGGCGGTGGTGACGCAGAAGCCGTCCGGCACCCGCTCGCCCGACCGCGCCAGCTCCGCCAGCCGGGCCGCCTTGCCGCCCACCAGCTCGGTCATGTCCCCGGTCACCTCGGACAACGCGATCACACGCATGCCGACACCCCTTTGCAATACACCTGCATTGCCATCACCGTACGTCGTTCGCAATGCAGGTGCAATGCCATAACCTCCGGCGACCCTCCCGGCGGAAGCGCAAATGGAAACCGTTATCGTTTGGCGAATCGCTCGCACGACGTTCCACCTGCCTCCGGAAGGACCCGCCAGCATGGCCCTCTCGCCCACCGCCACGCCGAGGCTGACCCGCCGCGGTCTGCTCGGCGCCGCCGCCCTCTCCGCCGCCGCCTCGACCGGTGTCGCGCTGACCGGCTGCGGCGTCCACACCGGCCCGGGCGGCGCCCCGTCCGGCCGGCCCCGGCGCGGCGGGCGGCTGCGGGCGGCGTTCGCCGGCGGCGGCGCCAACGAGACTCTCGACCCCCACCTGGCGAACCTGTTCAACGAGGCGTCGCGGGCCAAGGCGATGTTCGACAAGCTCGCCGACTACGGCCCCGACGTCTCCATCCGGCCCCGCCTCGCCGAAGGCTGGGAACCCGGCACCGACCTCACCCGGTGGCGGATCACCCTGCGCCAGGCCACCTTCCACGACGGCCGGCCGGTACGCGCCGCCGACGTCCTGTACAGCTACGCGCGGATCACCGACCCGACGCGGGCCTTCCGCGCCCGGGCGAGCCTCGACATGATCGACCTGGCCGCGAGCAGGGCGGTCGGCGACCGCGTCGTGGAGCTGGCCCTCAAACGACCCTTCGCCGAGTTCCCCAACGCCCTCGCGGCCTTCGGCGCCTACATCGTCCCCGAGGGCGCGGAGACCTTCGACCACCCCGTCGGCTCCGGCCCGTTCACGTTCGACACCTGGCGGCCGGGCCGGTCGCTGCTGCTGCGGCGGTACGCCGACCACTGGGACGGCGCGGCCCACCTCGACGAGCTGGAGTACCTGACCAGCAACGAGGAGTCCGCCCGGGTCAACGCCCTACTCGCCGGCCAGGTGGACTACGCGCACGACGTCACCCCGACCACCGCCCGCACGTACGCCGCCGACCGCCGGATGACCGTCACGCGGATGCCGAACAGCACCATGCAGTCCTTCGCGATGAAGGTGGACCGTCCCCCGTTCGACGACCGCGACCTGCGCGAGGCCATGTTCCTGCTGACCGACCGGCGGCAGCTCGTCGACACCGTGCTCGCCGGCTCCGGGCAGGTCGGTAACGACCTGTTCGGCAAGGGCTACCAGCACTACGCCGACGACATCGCCCAGCGCGCCCACGACCTCGACCGGGCCCGGTTCCTCGTCGACCGGGCCGGCGCCCGCGGCCTGCGCGTGCCGCTCGACACCGCGCCGGTGGCCAGCGGCTTCGTCGAGGCCGCCAGCGTCTTCGCCGAGCAGGCCAGGAAGGCCGGCCTCGTCGTCGAACCGAGGATCGGCGACAAGGACACCTACTGGAGGGACATCCTCGGCTCGGGCGTGCTGGCGTCGTACCGTTCCGGCGCCATGCCCATCGAGACGCACATCTCCCAGCGGCTGCTCACCCACTCCACCACCAACGCCACCAGGTGGGCCCGGCCCGACTTCGACGCCCACTACGCCAGGGCCGTCTCCAGCGCCGACGAGCAGGCCCGGCGGCAGGCGTACGGCGACATGCAGCGCATGCTGCACGCCGAGGGCGGCTTCCTGATCTGGGGCTTCGCCGACTTCCTCGTCGCCACCAGCCCACGGGTCGGCGGCGTCTCGGCCGACGCCCCCGCCAACACCCTCGACTGGGCCCGCTTCGACAAGGTCTGGCTGGGATGAGCCTGCCCCGCTACGCCGTCCGGCGGCTGCTGCTCGGCGTCGGGCAGGTCGTCGGCGTCGCCACCGTCGTCTTCGTGCTCACCGAGGCGCTGCCCGGTGACGCCGCCGTGGTGATCGCCGGTGACCAACCCGACCCGGCCCGCATCGCCCTGATCCGCGCGCACCTGCACCTGGACCAGCCGGCCTGGCAGCGCTACCTCGACTGGCTGACCGGCCTCCTCCGGGGCAACCTCGGCGTCTCGCTGGTCTCCCAGCGGCCGGTCGCCGAGCGGCTCGCCGACAGTGCCGGCGCCACCGTGCTGTTGGCGGCCCTCACCCTGACGGTGCTGGTGCCGCTGGCCGTGGGCGTCGGCATGCTGGCCGCCCGGCGCGAAGGGGGCCGGCTCGACCGGGCGCTGTCCGCCGCGTCCGTCGCCCTGTACGCCGTGCCGGAGTTCGCCCTGGCGGTCCTGCTCGTCGCCGGGTTCGGCGTACAGCTCGGCTGGTTGCCGCCCACGGCGTTCGGCGCCGACCTGTCCGCGCGGCCGGCGGTCCTCGTCCTGCCCCTGCTCGTCCTGCTGGCCCGGCCCGTCTGCACGATCAGCCGGCTCACCCGGGCCGGCATGGTGGACGCGCTGCGCGCCGACCACGTCGGGCACGCCCGGCGTCTCGGCATCACCGGCGGCCGACTCTGGCTGCGCCACGCGCTGCCCCACGCCCTGGCCCCGGTGGCCCAGCAGCTCGCCCGCACCACCGACTGGCTGCTCGGCGGCGTCATCGTCGTCGAGGCGGTGTTCGTCGTACCCGGTCTCGGCACCGCCCTCGTCGACGCCGTCTCCACCCGGGACGTCCCCGCGGTCCAGGCACTGTGCGTGCTCGTCGCCGTCACCGCCGTGGCCGTGAACCTGATCGCCGACCTGGTGGCGTTCCGGCTCGCGCCACGTACCGGAGCCGTCCGGTGAGGCCCCCGCTGCGTACGCTCGGCGCGGGCCTGCTGCTCGCCGTGCCGCTCGGCCTCGCCGTGCTCGGCCCCGCCCTGGCCGGCGACGCCACTGCCCGTGGTCTGCCGTTCGCCCCCGACGGGCCGCTCGGCACCGACTTCGTCGGCCGGGACGTCCTGCACCAGGTGCTGCTCGGCGGCCGGTCCGTGGTCCTGGTGGCCGTGGCCGCCACCCTGCTGGCCTACCTCGTCGGGGTCCCCGTCGGCCTGCTCGCCGCGACGACCCGCCGCCGGTGGGTCGACGAGATCCTCATGCGCCCGCTGGACCTGGTCCTCGCCGTGCCGTCCCTGCTGCTGCTGATCCTGGTGGCCGCCGTCGCACGGCCCGGGCCGGCCACCCTCGTCGGCGTCGTGGCGCTCGTCGCCCTTCCCGAGATCGCCCGGGTCACCCGGGCCGCCGCCCTGCCGCTCGCCCACGGGCCGGCGATGGAGGCGATGCGCCTGCACCGGGAGACGTGGTGGCGCCGAGCCGGCGGGTACGTGGGGCGCGGCGTCCGCCGGGTCCTGATCGCCGACGCCGGGGTCCGGTTCGTCGGCGCGGTCTACCTGGTCGCCACGGCCAGCTTCCTCGGCGTCGGCGTCGCCCCCGACGCCGCGGACTGGGCCGTGATGGTCGACCGCAACCGCACCGGACTGTTCCTGCAACCGTGGGCCGTCGTCGTACCGGCCGCGCTGGTCGTCGCCCTGGCGGTGGGCGTCAACCTGGTCGCCGACCAGGTGCTGGCCGCCCACGCCGACCCGGCCCCGCCGCCCGGGGACCGGACGCCGCCCGTCCGGGGCGCGCACCCGTCCCGCCGGGACCGCCGCTGCGGCCCGCAGGCTCCCGGAGCGGATCGGCGACCGCCGCCCGACGGGCCGCTCCTGCGGGTGCGGCGGCTGACCGCCGCGGCCGGGCAGCGACGGCTCGTCGACGGGGTGTCCTTCGACCTCGCCGCCGGGGAGATCCTCGCCGTCGTCGGTGCGTCGGGCAGCGGCAAGACCACCACCGGCCGGGCGCTGCTCGGCGAGACCACGCCGGGCGTCCGCCTCACCGGCGGGATCGCGCTGGCGGGCTCGGCCGTCGCCGCCGGCACGCCGCCCCCGGCCGGCACCGTCGGGTACGTCCCCCAGCAGCCCGCCGCGGCGCTCCATCCCCTTCGCCGCGTCGGCGCCGTGCTCGGCGAGATCGCCCGGCGCCACCCGCCCGGCCGGACCCGCCGCGCGCGTCGACAGGCGGTGGCCGACGTGCTCGACCGGATGGCCCTGCCCACCGACCGCCGGTTCCTGCGGCGCTTCCCCCACCAGCTCTCCGGCGGGCAGCAACAGCGATTGGTCATCGCCCACGCCCTGCTCTCGCGGGCGGTCCTCCTCGTCGCCGACGAACCCACCACCGGGCAGGACGCGCTCACCCGCCGCGACGTCGCGCGCGAACTGACGGCGCTCGCCCGCCACGGCATGGCGGTGGTCCTGCTGAGCCACGACCTGCCTCTCGTCCGCGCCGTCGCGGACCGCGTCCTGGTGCTGCGCCACGGGACCGCCGTCGCGCAGGGCCCGACGGCCGAGGTCCTGACGGCGCGGGACCACCACGACCGGCAGGAGGAGGCACCCGTCCCGCCGACCCGGGGCCCGGGCACCGGCCGGGAGGCCCCACCGCTGCTCGCCGTCACCGGCCTCGTGGCCACCCACCGCCACGGGGGTCTCCGGCGCACCGTCGTCCGCGGCGTCGGCGCGACGGTCGCCGCCGGGGAGTGCCTCGCCGTGGTCGGCCGGTCCGGCAGCGGCAAGACGACGCTGGCACGCTGCGTCGCCGGGCTGCACCCGCCGACCGGCGGCCGGGTCGCGCTCGCCGGCCGACGCCTCGACCCGCACCTCGACCGGCGGGACCGGCGCGACCTCGCGGCCGTCCAGTACGTGTTCCAGGACGCCCGGGCGAGCTTCGACGCGTACCGCCCGGTCCTCGACCAGGTCGCCCGCGCCGTCCGGCGCCTGCGGGGCGCCACCGACGCCGAGGCCCGGCGCACCGCCCTGCGCCTGCTCGACCAGGTGGGCCTCGCCGAACACACCGTGGCCGGCACGCCCGACCGGCTCTCCGGCGGGGAGTTGCACCGCGCGGCACTGGCCCGCGCCCTCGCCGGCGAACCCCGCGTGCTGATCTGCGACGAGATCACCGCCGGCCTGGACGGCGACGCCCGGGAGCGCATCCTCGCGCTGCTGGACGACCTACGCCGACGCCGCGACCTGGCGCTGGTCGTGATCAGTCACGACCGCGACGTCGTGGCCCGCCTCGCCGACCGGATCGTCGTGCTCGACGGCGGACGCGTCGTCGAGCAGGGACCCGCCAACGCCCTGCTCGGCGCGGCCCGACACCCGCTGACCCGTGCGCTGCTGCCCGCCGCCCCGCAGTGTCGGCAACGGGACGACGAGGAACGGCGGGCGGATCCGGCGGCGGCGACACGATGAGGGGAGAGACCATGCGGCAGTACCGACACGGCGTGGGCGCGTACGAGGTGCGGATGGCCGACGGCCGGCACCTCGACGGGGCCCGCAGCGTCATGCTCGCCACGTTCTACCGGGAGTTCGGCCACGGCTACCGTCCCGACTGGCACCACGACGTCATCGACCTGGCCGGCACCTACCTGACGCCGCAACCGCACGCCCTGTTCGTCGCGACCCGGGGCGACGAGGTCGTCGGCACCACCGCCGTCCGCGCCGCGGCGCCGAAGAGCCCACCGCACCCGCGCTCCCTCGCGGAACGCTTTCCCGAGGAGTCCACCGCGCAGCTCTTCCGGGTCTACGTCCGGCCCGAGCACCGCCGCCGGGGGCTCGCCCGCGCCCTCGTCGGTCTCGCCGTCGACTTCGTCGGCCGGCAACCCCGCTACCGGGACCTGTACCTGCACACCGACACCCGCGTCGACGGCGCCGAACGGTTCTGGCGGGCGGTGGCCGAGCCGGTGCACGACGCGCGTGACGGCCGGGCCGACACCCACCAGACCGTCCACTTCCGCATCCCGCTGGCCGGCCGCCGAGCGCGGGCGTAAGAATCCTTCCAGTCATCCATTGACTTCGATGATTTACGCCACAACAATCACCTCCTATATCGATGATTGTCGCTGTTGATCGGATCTGGAGGGGAGGTACCCGTGGTTGCTCTGAGAGGCGAGGTGTCGTGGTTCTGCTGCGGCAACGCCTGGGGTCCCTGCGGCTCGGCCGGTGGTGGTGCCTGCGGCACCTGTTCGTCCGGCAACTACCAGCACGCCTGGCCGAACACCTCGGACGCGTGCCTGGCCATCACCCGCCCGCACGTGTGCGGGATCAGCGGGATGAGCCGCCGCGGCTGCGGCTTCCGGCACTACACCACCAACCTCTGCAACGGTGCCCGGGTCGGCACCGCCATCGCCGACTGCGGCCCGCAGACCGACCTGTTCTGCGGCGAGCGCACCTGCTGCGGCTCGGCCTGCGGCAGCAACCGGATCATCGACCTGACGCCCGCGGCGTACAGCGCGATCGCCAGTCTCTCCACCGGGCTGCGGCCCTGCTCGGTCGACAGCGTCTGAACGGGAGGACCCCATGGACCAGACCCTGAGGCGCCGCCGGCTGCTCGCCACCGCCGCGCTCGGCGGCGTGGTCGGCGCCACCGGGCTCGGCTCGCTCGCCCCCGAGGCGGCGTTCGCCGCCGACGCCGCGACCGTCGAACCCGGCACGCCGGACCCGAACTTCGCCGAGGGCCGGATCAGCACGATCTCCGGCAACATGCTGCTGGTCACCGGCTCGGACACCGTGCTCCACTCGATCCGGATCACCGACGGCACGAGCATCTGGAAGCTGCACCCGACCACGTTCGACCGGGTCGCCGTCGGCGACGGGCTCTACGCCCGCGGCGTTCGCCTGCCCGACGGCACGCTCGCCGCGGACGCCGTGTGGGTCAACATCGTCAACCTGCACGGGCACATCGCGGCGGTCGGCCGCAACGTGCTGCACCTCGACCACAAGGGCCGTCGGATCGTCGCGCACGTCGTGCCGGACCGGTCCGCCGCCGTCTACAACGGCACCCCGGCCGTCAGCGACATGTCGCTGCTGCGGGTCGGCCGGCACGTTCAGGTGCTCGGCGCCTGGCACCCGGACACCAACGAGATCGACATCGCCACCGTCTACGCCGCCGCCTGACGGCGCGGCCTCCGGGCGGTCCGCGGCCGCGGAC
>NZ_JBFAAF010000074.1:0-35463 GCF_040639595.1 Micromonospora sp. NPDC023814 | reverse complement strand
AGGCCCTCGCCGACTGGATCGCCACCCGCGGCTACGCCGCCTGATCCAGACAACCACCACCGACAAGGGCCGGCCCCCGAACGGGGCCGGCCCTTGTCGTCGTCTCCGTACCCGTACGCGGTCCGGCCGCCCTGTCAGCCGCGCGACCGGCGCTTCACTGCCGGCTTCGAGCCGACGTCGGGGGTGGTGGTGGAACGCTGTCGAGCTGCCCCGTCCATGGGACCAACCGGAGCCGTTCACTGCCCCGTCTGTGCGGGCAGCTCGGCAGCGGAAGGCTGGCAGGCCCGGGTACCGCCCGGGCAGACACGGCAGCGCAATGCCTGACCAGCAGCAGACCTCAGCAAAGCCGCAGCCGCGCGGCTCTGTCGTACCGGTCCCGTCAGCCGCCGGAGTCGGCCAGCTCGGCGCCCTCGGGCACCGTGTCGTCGTCCCGGCTGGCGAGCCAGCCGTCGGGCAGGAAGACCTTGCCGGGCGAGTTCGTGCGCCCGCGCGGCTGGCCGAGCGTGGCGACCGGGAAGGACTCGGTCGGGTCGAGCTTGCCGAGCAGGTCGTCGAGCTGGGCCAGGCTCTCGATCATCGCCAGCTCGCGGCGCAGCTCGCTGCCCACCGGGAAGCCCTTGAGGTACCAGGCGACGTGCTTGCGGAAGTCGGTGCAGCCGTCCCGTTCGCCCCGCGCGGGGTTGCGCGCGCCCGCGGTGAACTGGTCGACCAGCAACTCGGCGTGGCGGCGCATGGTCTGCGCGACCTCGCCCAGGCTGGGCAGCCGGCGCTCGGGGCGTCCGTTGAACGCGGCCTCCAGGTCGGCGAAGAGCCACGGGCGACCCAGGCAGCCCCGGCCGATCACCACCCCGTCGACGCCGGTGTGCGCCACCATCCGCAGCGCGTCGTCGGCCTCCCAGATGTCGCCGTTGCCGAGCACCGGCACGTCGAGCGCCTGCTTGAGCGTGGCGATGGCGTCCCAGTCGGCGGTGCCCGAGTAGCGCTGCGCCGCCGTACGCCCGTGCAGGGCGACCGCCGCCACGCCGGCGTCCTGCGCGGCGAGGCCCGCCTCGACGTACGTCAGGTGGTCGTCGTCGATGCCCTTGCGCATCTTGACCGTGACCGGCACCCCGGCGGGCGACGCGGCGTCCACCGCGGCCCTGACCAGGCGGGCGAAGAGCCGGCGCCGCCACGGCAGCGCGGATCCGCCGCCCTTGCGGGTGACCTTGGGCACGGGGCAGCCGAAGTTGAGGTCGATGTGGTCGGCGAGGTCCTTCTCGACCACGATCCGCACGGCGGCGGCGGTGATCTCGGGGTTGGTGCCGTAGAGCTGGAGGCTGCGGGGCCGCTCGTCGGCGCCGAAGGCGATCATGCGCAGCGTCTTCGGGTTCCGCTCCACCAGCGCGATGGTGGTGATCATCTCGCAGACGTAGATGCCGCCGCCCTGTTCCCGGCAGAGTTGCCGGAAGCCGACGTTGGTGATGCCCGCCATCGGAGCGAGCACCACCGGCGGCCACACCTGGTGCCGCCCGAGGGTCAGCGGGCGCAGTGCGGGAACGGTCGGCGCGGTCACCGCACAAGTGTAAGGAAGGGCCCCCTCCTAACGTCTGGTGCAGTGGAGGGGTCCCCTGCTAACACGACGCATATCACAATCGGGGCGGCGTCGGGCGTTCTCCACAGCGGGCAGCGCCGTCCACAGACCGATCGGTTGGGCGGGACACGGGATCATCCTGCGCCCATGCTGCGCCTCATGCGTGAGCAGCCACCCGAACTCGCCGACGCGGCGGAGCGACAGCAGCAGATCGTCACCCGGGCCCAACTGCTGGCCGCGGGCTTCGACGACATGTACCTATACCGCCAGACCCGGCGCAGCCAGTGGCAGCGCGTACTGCCCGGCACGTACGCCCTGGTCACCGGCACCCTGACCGACGAGCAGCGACGGATCGCGGCGGCGCTCTACGCCGGGCCGGAGGCACAGCTCACGGGGCTCGCCGCGCTGATCTGGTACGGCTTCCGGCAGAGCCCGCGCACTGACGACGTACACCTGATCGTGCCGCACCAGGCACGGCGCAGCTCGGCGGGATTCGCCCGGGTCGCGCGGGCCCTTGCCCTGGACGCCAAGGCCCGACAGGCGTCGGTCTACCGGGTGTGCTCGCCGGCGCGGGCGGTCGTGGACGCGGCGCGCGACCTGCGCCACCTGCGTCCGGTACGCGCGATCGTCGCCGAGGCCGTGCAGCGTGGGTTCACCGATCTCGCCCGGCTAGACGAGGAGATCGGCCGGGCCCGGCGCAGCCGGACCGCGCTGGTCAGGAAGGCGTTCTCCGAGGTTGTCCAGGGCGTCCGGTCGGCGCCGGAGGCGGAGTTGCGGGAGTGTTTGACCAGCAGTCCGGTGTTGCCGGAGATCCGGTGGAATCCGCGCCTGACCGCCGGCAACGGCACGTCGCTGCCGACCCCCGACGGATATCTCGCCGACTCGGCGGTGGCGCTTGAGGTCGACTCGCAGGAATACCACTTCAGTCCCGGTGACTGGGCGCGAACGCTCGACCGGCACAACGAACTGAGCCGGCACGGCATCCTGATCCTGCATTTCACCCCGGCGCAGATCCGTCGCGACCCGGCGCGAGTCCGCCGCACCGTGGAGGATGCGTACGAATCCCGGCGCGGCCTCGGCGCCGCGAACCGGGTCCGCGTCCAGCCCGTTGACGTGCCGGGTAACGACGGGTGAGCGGTCCGGGATGTTAGGAAGGGGCCCCTCCTCTACTGAAAACGTTAAGAAGGGGCCCTTCCTTACAGCTCAGCAGCCGGGGAGGCGCTCGATCAGGTAGCGCTCGACCTGGTCCAGGGAGATGCGTTCCTGGGCCATGGTGTCCCGGTTCCGCACGGTCACCGCGTTGTCGTCGAGGGTGTCGAAGTCGACCGTCACGCAGAACGGCGTGCCGATCTCGTCCTGACGGCGGTAGCGGCGGCCGATCGCCTGCGAGTCGTCGAACTCCACCACCCAGCGCTTGCGCAGGTCCGCGGCGAGGCCCTTCGCCTTGGGCGAGAGCGCCTCGTTGCGCGACAGCGGCAGCACCGCCACCTTGACCGGGGCCAGCCGCGGGTCGAACCGCATCACCGTGCGCTTGTCCACGCCGCCCTTGGTGTTCGGCGCCTCGTCCTCGTCGTACGCCTCGAGCAGGAAGGCCAGCACCGCCCGGGTGAGGCCGGCGGCCGGCTCGATGACGTACGGCACCCAGCGCTCCTGCTTCGTCTGGTCGAAGTAGGACAGGTCGACGCCGGAGTGCTTGCTGTGCGTGGACAGGTCGAAGTCGGTGCGGTTGGCGATGCCCTCCAGCTCCGCGAACTCCGTGCCGCCGAACTGGAAGCGGTACTCGATGTCGACGGTGCGCTTCGAGTAGTGGGAGAGCTTCTCCTTGGGGTGCTCGTAGAAGCGCAGGTTGTCCTCCGACAGGCCCAGGTCGAGGTACCAGTTCCAGCGCTCCTGGAGCCAGTACTCGTGCCACTGCTCGTCGGAGCCCGGCTCGACGAAGAACTCCATCTCCATCTGCTCGAACTCGCGCGTGCGGAAGATGAAGTTGCCCGGGGTGATCTCGTTGCGGAACGACTTGCCGGTCTGCGCGATGCCGAACGGCGGCTTCTTGCGGGCGACCGTCTCGACGTTCTTGTAGTTGACGAAGATGCCCTGCGCGGTCTCCGGGCGCAGGTAGTGCATGCCCTCTTCGCTCTCCACCGGGCCCAGGAAGGTCTTCATCAGGCCGTTGAACATCTTCGGCTCGGTGAAGGTGCCCTTGTTGCCGCAGTTCGGGCAGTTCAGCTCGGTCAGCGAGGCCGGCGGCTTGCCGTGCTTGGCCTCGTACGCCTCCTCGAGGTGGTCGGCCCGGAACCGCTTGTGGCAGGACTGGCACTCGGTCAGCGGGTCGACGAAGGCGTCGAGGTGGCCGGAGGCGGCCCAGACGTCCCGGGCCAGGATGACGGCGGAGTCGAGGCCGACCACGTCGTCGCGCTGCTGGACCATGGTCTTCCACCACTGCCGGCGGACGTTCTCCTTCAGCTCCACGCCGAGCGGACCGTAGTCCCACGCCGACCGGGTGCCTCCGTAGATCTCGCTGGAGGGGAAGACGAAGCCTCGGCGCTTGGCGAGGCTGACGACGGCGTCGATACGGTCGGCTGGCATGTTTTCCTCCTACGCCGACTGGCGGTCGGCGGGGACGCGGTGAAGGACGGAACGAGCAGTTCGGGACAACGGTACGACCAGCACCAGCCCGAGCCCAGCAGAATACCGGGGGCGGGTCAGTTGACCCCGCACACCTCCATGCCACCGGTCTGCCGGTCCTGCCCCAGGACGACCTCCTGCCGGTCCTGCCGGCCGCCGGTGTAGGTCACGTCCACCGGCACGGTCAGGGTGGTGGCGTCCACGTCGCCCACCCGGAAGGCGGCGATCTGCGGCTCGGCGGCGACCCGGCGCTCGAACTCCCGCCGCGACTCGCGCCGCTGCGCGTCGTCGCAGAGCTGGTCGTACGCGGCACCGTACTTCCGCTCGACCAGCGCCTGGTAGTAGTCGGTGGAGACGGTGCGCCCCTGCTCCCGCACGGCCTGCACCCCGGTCACCGCCAGGCCCACCACGGCCGCGCCGCCGCCACCGCAGCAGAGCAGCACGGCGAGCGCCCCGGCGCCCAGCCCGAGCCAGAGCCGGGTGTTACGCCCCTCGGTGGGCGGCGCCGCGAACGGCGGGGCCACCCCGGGGCCGGGGGGCGGGGCGGGCACGCCCGGATCCGCCGGCGGGCCGGGCACGACGGGCGGCTGCGCCCCCTCCTGGCCGGGCAGCGAAGAGTACGGCGGCGGTGCCGCCGATCCGGGAGCGGTCATGAGAGCAATCTAGTGCCCGCGGGCTCAGCGGTACGGACCAGCGGCCCGATCGCTGGCCGCCACGACCACGTCCCCGCCCGGCGCTGCCGTGGCGAGCGCCTCGTACGCGGACGGCTCGTCGACCGACTCGGCGAGCAGCGGCACTGCCGTGACCTTGACGTCGAAGCCGCCGAGGGCACGCCGGTAGGTGCCGACGGACTCCCACTCGGTGACCAGGCACCAGTGGCGCGGGTCGTCCAGCGCCCGGACGAGCTGCCCGCGCAGGTAACCGGGACGGGCCGCGAGCGCGGCGAGGGCGGCGTGCGCCCGCTCGGTGAAGTCGTCGGCGACATCGACGTCCACCACGAACCGGTTCGTCACCAGCACGGGTTCCTCCTCGTAGAGTCTGTGGGATGCAGCGTACGCAGAGCCCCCTGCCGGCCCGGTTGGCGCGGGCGAACCCGACGACGGTGTTCCTGGTCACCCTGGTGCTGGCGCT
The DNA here is from genome assembly GCF_040639595.1 of Micromonospora sp. NPDC023814. Lineage (NCBI taxonomy): Bacteria > Bacillati > Actinomycetota > Actinomycetes > Micromonosporales > Micromonosporaceae > Micromonospora > Micromonospora sp. NPDC023814. Next base: position 30,140 of record NZ_JBFAAF010000074.1, on the reverse strand, counting down.
GGTCGCGTTCTTCACCCCCGGGGTGGTGGGCGGGCTGCTGACCCTGCTGCTCGCCGCGGCCGTCGCCGCGCTGCTGGTCACCACCTGGTCGGTGCAGACGGCGCCGACCCGGGTGATCCGGCTGGTGGTGCTCACCCTGCTGGTCACCGCGGGCCTGGTGAAGCTGCTCTGACATGCAAGCATGCGTTTTTGACAATCATTGTCGTTGTCGCGGAGAGTTCATGGCATGAACATCCGCTCCGCCCCGCGCACCCTGGCCGCCGCCACCACCGCCCTGCTCGCCCTCGGCGGCGTCGCCGCCTGCTCCGACGACGCGGCCGGCACCGACCCGCAGCGGGTCGACGTGGTGGCCGCCTTCTACCCGCTCCAGTTCCTCGCCGAGCGGATCGGCGGCGACGCGGTGAAGGTCACCAACCTGGCCAAGCCCGGGGCCGAGCCGCACGACCTGGAACTCAACCCGGGGCAGGTCGGCGACGTCAGCCAGGCCGAGCTGGTCGTCTACCTGAAGGGCTTCCAGCCGAACGTGGACGAGGCCGTCGAGCAGAACGCCGGGGACCGCGCGTTCGACGTGGCCACCGTGCAGCCGCTGCGCGACGCGGCGGCCGGCGGGCACGAGCACGAGCACGAGGGTGAGGCCGACGCGACCGGGGAGCCCCACGCCGAGGAGGAGGGCGGCGGCAAGGACCCGCACCTCTGGCTCGACCCGACCCGCCTGGCCACCGTCGGCGACAGGCTCGCGGAGCGGCTCGGCAAGGCCGACCCGGAGCGGGCCGCCGACTACACCGCGCGGGCCGCGACGCTGCGCACCGAGCTGGAGAAGCTGGACGGCGAGTTCACGGCCGGGCTGAAGACGTGCCAGCGGCGGGAGATCGTGGTCAGCCACACCGCGTTCGGCTACCTGACCGAGCGCTACCAGCTCGAGCAGATCGGCATCACCGGGCTGAGCCCGGAGAACGAGCCGTCCCCGCAGCGCCTCGCCGAGGTGATCGAGGAGGCCCGGGAGCACAAGGCCACGACGATCTTCTTCGAGACGCTGGTGAGCCCGAAGGTGGCCCAGACCATCGCCGACCAGGTCGGCGCGAAGACCGCGGTACTGGACCCGCTGGAGGGGCTGTCGACCGACGGCGGCGACTACCTTTCGGTGATGCGCACCAACCTGCAGGCCCTGCGGACGGCGTTGAGCTGCTCGTGACATCCCCAGTCATCACCGTCACGCACGGGATGGTCGGCTACGACGGCCGCCCCGTGCTGCGTGACGTCTCGCTGACCGTGACCGCCGGCGAGGTGGTCGCGGTGCTCGGCGCCAACGGCTCCGGCAAGTCCACCCTGATCCGCGCCGTGCTCGGCCTGGTGCCGCTCAGCTCCGGGTCGGTCACCCTCTTCGACCACCCGTTGCGCCGGTTCCGGCAGTGGCACCGCGTCGGGTACGTCCCGCAGCGCCTCGGCGCCGGCAGCGGCGTACCGGCCACCGTCCGCGAGGTGGTGGCCTCCGGCCGGCTGGCCCGCCGGGGCGTCCTGCGCCCGCCCGGGCGCGCCGACCGGGCCGCCGTCGACGCGGCGCTGGCGGCGGTCGGGCTCGCCGACCGGGCCCGCGACCCGGTCGCCACGCTCTCCGGCGGGCAGCAGCAGCGCACCCTGATCGCCCGGGCGCTGGCCGGCCAGCCGGAGCTGCTCGTCCTCGACGAGCCGACCGCCGGGGTGGACGCGGCCAGCCAGGAGGCGTTCGCCGGGGCGCTGCACGACTTCGTGGGCGGCGGCGGCACGGTGCTGCTGGTGGCCCACGAGCTCGGGCCGCTGCGACCGCTGATCAGCCGGGCGGTCGTCGTACACCAGGGTGGGATCTGCCACGACGGCGTGGTGCCCGAGCCCGCCGGCCACCACGCGGAGCCCGACCACGACCACGTGCACCCGCACGGTCCCGACGAGCCCGCCGGGCTGTGGAGCAGCTGAGATGGAACTCTTCCAGTACCCCTACATGCAGCGCGCCCTGATCGGCGCGCTGGTCATCGGCCTGGCGGCACCGGCGCTCGGCATCTACCTGGTACAACGGCGGCTCGCGCTGATCGGCGACGGGGTCGGGCACGTGGCGCTCACCGGCGTCGGCGCGGGCCTGCTGCTCAACCGGTCCCCGGTGCTCGTCGCGGTGGTCGTGGCGACCGTCGGCGCGATCACCATCGAGCTGGTCCGCGCCCGGGGGCGCACCTCCGGCGACCTGGCCCTGGCGCTGCTCTTCTACGGCGGCATCGCCGGCGGCGTGATGCTGGTCGGGCTCTCCGACAGCACCAGCGCCAACCTCAACGCCTACCTGTTCGGGTCGCTGACCACGATCTCGCCGGGGGACCTGACCACCATCGCGGTGCTCGGCGCGGCGATCCTGGTCACCATGCTGGCCCTGCGCCCGGCCCTGTTCGCGGTCTGCCACGACGAGGAGTACGCCCGGGTCTCCGGGCTGCCGGTGCGCACGCTCAACATGCTGCTCGCGGTGGCCACCGCGGTCACCGTGACCATCGCCATGCGGGCCGTCGGCGTGCTGCTGATCAGCGCGCTGATGGTGGTGCCGGTGGCCACCGCGCAGCAGGTGACCCGGGGGTTCCGCAGCACGATGGCCGCGGCGACGGCGCTCGGCCTCTTCGCCGCCGGCTCGGGGGTCTGGGTGGCGGCGAACGCCGACACCGCGCCCGGCGCGTCGGTGGTGCTGATGGCGATCGCCTCGTTCGGGGCGGTCGCGCTCCTCGGCGCGGCCTGGCGGGTGCTGCGCCGGCGGCGCACCCCGGCCGCCGCGCCCGCGCCCGAGCCGCACGAGGTCGTGCTCCGCTGATCCTGGTCAGCGACGTGCCGATGGGATTGGTTACCGTTACGGGGTGACCGGCGGATCAGGCTACGATGCCTTCGAGGGGGCGAGCGAGCTGCTGCGTGCCCTGTCGGCGCCGATCCGGCTGGCCATCGTCAGCGAGCTCGCCGAGGGCGAACGCTGCGTGCACGAGCTGGTGGACAAGCTCGGCGCCGCGCAGCCGCTGGTCTCCCAGCACCTGCGGGTGCTGCGGGGCGCCGGCGTGGTGCGCGGCTCACGACGGGGGCGCGAGATCGCGTACGCCCTGGTCGACGAGCACGTCGCGCACATCGTGGCCGACGCGGTCAGCCACGCCGGGGAGGGGTCATGACGAGTTCGGCGGTCCGCAACACCCGGCAGCGCTCGGCGGTCAGCGCGCTGCTCGCCGAGATGGAGGGCTTCCACAGCGCGCAAGAGCTGCACGCGATGCTGCGCGAGCGCGGCGAGCGGGTCGGGCTGACCACGGTCTACCGCACCCTCCAGGGGCTCGCCGACACGGGCGAGATCGACGTGATGCGCCCGCCGGGCGGCGAGCACCTCTACCGCCGGTGCAGCGAGGGGCACCACCACCACCTGGTCTGCCGCGGCTGCGGCCGCACCGTGGAGGTGGCCGGGCCGGCGGTGGAGAGCTGGGCGGAGCGGGTGGCCGCGCAGCACGGCTACGCCGACGTCAGCCACACCCTGGAGATCTTCGGCACCTGCCCGGCCTGCGCCCGCTGAGACCCGCCACGACAGGTCAGCCGGACACCAGGCGCAGCCGGGCCTGCCGGCGGCTGGCCAGACTGTCCGGGACCGCGCGAGATCCGGCCGTCGCGGGCCGGACGGGCACGGCGGTGCCGACCGCGCCCAGGTGCCCGGAACGGTCGCGCGTGGCACGCTGTCCGGCGTGAAGATCTACGCCGATCGCTTCCCGACCGCCGTCCGACAGTTGATCACCGACCTGCTCGTCGTCGCCTGGGTGTACGGCGCGGTCCGCGGCGCGCTGTGGCTGCACGACCTCGTCCAGAAGCTCGCCGTACCCGGCCAGAAGCTGGAGGGGGCCGGCGGCGGCCTGGCCGACAACCTGGCCGAGGCGGGCGGCAAGGTCGGCCGGGTGCCGCTGGTGGGCGACGAGCTGACCGCGCCGTTCGAGCGGGCCGCCGGCGCCGCCCGGTCGCTGGCCGAGGCCGGACGGGACCAGCAGGAGCTGGTCGACCAGCTCGCCCTCGCGCTGGCCGTCGCCGTACTGGTCTTCCCGCTCGGCCTGGTGCTCTTCGGCTGGCTGCCGCTGCGGGTGCGCTGGATGCGCCGGGCCGCCTCGGCGGCCAGGCTGGCCGCCGTGCCCGCCGGCCGGGACCTGCTCGCCCTGCGGGCGTTGGCCACCCAGCCGCTCGGGCGGCTGACCCGGATCGCGCCCGACGTGGCCGAGGCGTGGCGGCGCGGCGACGACGCCACCGTCGACGCGCTCGCCGCACTGGAGCTGCGCCAACTCGGCCTGCGGGCCGGCCGCTAAGGTCGTCGGGTGTTCTACTTCCTGGTCGTCATCGCCATCCTGCTGCTCGGCTACGCCGCCGTGCTGGTCAACTTCGTCCGCAAGGGCCGCAAGATCCCGCCGGCCGCGTACCTGGGGTTGGCCGTGCTCAACGGGCTGCTCCTCGCGGCGATCCTGGCCTGGGCCGTCGCGAGCTGACCCGCCGGCTGCCGGGCCGGTCGGACACCGGCCCGGCAGCCGGGCGGGCCGGTGTCACGCCGAGGGCGGGATGCGGCGGCGGACGTCGGGGGCGGCGGACGGGCCGGGCGACCAGCGCGCCACCCAGGGCAGGTCGTCGGCCGGGGTGACCACCCCCTCCTCCAGGCCGGCGTAGCGCCCGGCCAGGATCCGCCTCGCGGCGGCCGTGTCGACCGAGTCGGTGTTGTCCCACAGTGCGGTGAAGAGCGCGTCGACCCGGACCCGGGCCTGCCGGCAGAACAGGTCGGCCAGCTCGACGTTCTCCGGCCGGGTGTCCCGCTCGGCGTAGGCGCGCACGCAGACGGCGGACATCGCGAACAGCTCCGCGCCGATGTCCACCACCCGGCCGAGGAACGCCTGCTTGCGCTCCATCTTCCCCTGCCACCGGGACATCGCGTAGAACGTCGACCGGGCCAGCTTGCGCGAGGCGCGCTCGACCTGCCGCAGGTGGCCGGCGAGCGGGCCGAACTCGCCGTACGCCGACGGGCGCTGGCCCTTGCCGACGGCCAGGGTGGGCAGCCACTTCGCGTAGAAGACGCCGGCCCGCGCGCCGGCCTTCGCCTTGCGGCCGAGCCCGGCGTCCGGGTCGATGATGTCGCCGGCGACGGACAGGTGCGCGTCGACCGCCTCCCGGGCGATCAGCAGGTGCATGATCTCGGTCGAGCCCTCGAAGATCCGGTTGATCCGCAGGTCCCGCAGCAGCTGCTCGACCGCGGCCGGGCGCTCGCCCCGCGCCGCCAGCGAGTCGGCCGTCTCGTAGCCGCGACCGCCCCGGATCTGGATCAGCTCGTCGGCGATCTTCCAGGCCATCTCGCTGGCGTAGAGCTTGACCAGTGCCGCCTCGATCCGGATGTCGTTGCGGTCGTCGTCGGCCAGCAGGCAGCACAGGTCGAGCATGGTCTCCATGCCGTACGTCGTCGCGGCGACGAAGGAGAGCTTCTGGGCCACCGCCTCGTGCTCGCCGACGGGCCGGCCCCACTGCACCCGGTCGGCGGCCCACTCCCGGGCCACGTTCAACGCCCACTTGCCGGCGCCCACACACATGGCCGGCAGCGACAGCCGCCCGGTGTTCAGGGTGGTCAGCGCGATCTTCAGGCCCTTGCCCTCGCCGCCGATGACGTTCTCCTTCGGCACGAAGACGTCGTGGAAGCGGGTGAGGCTGTTCTCCAGGCCGCGCAGGCCGACGAAGGCGTTGCGCCGCTCGATCGTGATGCCCTCGGCGTCGCCCTCGACGACGAAGGCGGTGATCCCGCCCCGCCGCCCCTCGGCGGCGGGGACCCGGGCCATCACCACGAGCAGGGTGGCGACGGTGCCGTTGGTGGCCCAGAGCTTCACCCCGTTGAGCCGGTAGCCGGTGCCGTCGGGGGTCGGCTCGGCGGTGGTGGCCAGCCGGGCCGGGTCGGAGCCGACGTCCGGCTCGGTGAGCAGGAACGCGGACACCTCGCCGGCGGCGAGGCGGGGCAGGAAGCGCTGCTTCTGCTCGGCGGTGCCGAACATCTTCAGCGGCTGCGGCACCCCGATGGACTGGTGCGCCGACAGCAGCGCGCCGATCGCCGGGCTGACCGAGCCGGCCAGCATGAGCGCGCGGCAGTAGTGCAGGTTGCTCAGCCCGAGCCCGCCGTACGACCGGTCGACCTTCATGCCGAACGCGCCGAGCCGGGCCAGGCCGTGGAACACGTCGTCCGGGATGGACGCGTCCCGTTCGATGGCCGCCCCGTCCACCTCGGAGGTGAGGAACTCGCGGAACCGGCCGAGGAACTCGTCGGCCCGGGCGGCGTCCGCCGCGTCCGGGCGCGGCCAGGGGTTGATCAGGTCGAGCCGGAGGCGGCCGAGGAAGAGTTCCTTGCCGAAGCTGGGTCGGTCCCACGAGGACTCGCGGGCCGCCTCGGCGACCTGGCGGGCCTCCTTCTCGGAGACCTGTCCCGCCTCCTTCGGCAGCGGCCCGGCCGCGCCGGCCGTCGGCCTGCCCCCGGCGGCGGCCGGCGCGGCCTGCCCGGTGCCGGCCGCCGCGCCCCCGGGCGGTGCGGGCCGGTCGACGGCTGCCGTCGGCATGCCTTCGGTGTCCTTCGCCGCGGGCTGGTCGGCGCCGGATCCGTCCGGCGTGGGTCGGCTGTTCTGCGTCGTGGTCACGGCTGCCCCCTCGAACCTCGGTCCGGCTGCGTCGACGTGCTCGACAAACAGCACGCTACCCCCGGGTGTTACCCAGGGGTAGCGTTCGGTAAAGATCGAGTTACGTCGACCCAGGTCAGTCGCCGGGAAGGTGCTGCGGGTCGTCGTCCTCGTCGTCGATGTCGTCCTCGCCCCAGTTGCGCCGGGCGAACGGCAGGAACACCCAGAAGGTGAGGAACCAGATCGCCGTGGCACCGCTGAGTAGCAGGGCGACGCCCCGGTTCAGCACGAAGTCGGTGATCAGCAGCACCGCGCTGACCATCGAGATCAGCATGAAGGCGAGGCCGGCGCTGGCCATCCGGTGGGCGAACCGGACCAGCTCCGGCTTGCGACCCTGCCGGAACAGCGCGCGGTGGAACGCCACCGGGGAAATGATCAATGCGGTCGCGGCGGCTGCCGCGAGCAACGAGACGATGTAGACGTCCTTCTGGAAACCGCTCGTCCTGGTGAACCCGTTGCTGAACGGCAGGGTCAGCAGGAAGGCGAAGAGGATCTGCACGCCGGTCTGCGCGACCCGCAGCTCCTGCAACAGATCGGCGAAGTTGCGCTGCCAGCGCTGCCGCTCGGTTTCCTTGGACACGGGCTACCTCCGGTCAGACGGTACTGCCGACGAGGCACGCCCGTCGGCAGCAACGCTGATGCCCCACCGACGGTGCCGCGAAACCGGCTCACGTCGCCCGCGCGAGCCCGGCACACGCCACCCGATCGGCTCAGGAGCCGCGGCGGATCCGGCCGGCGTACCGGGCCTCCAGGGCGTTGTTGTGCTCGTCGCCGCCGGCGATGTTGGCCGACAGGTAGACCGGAGGCCGCTCCCCCGCGGCGAGCAGCCGGGCCACCACCTCGACCGTGATCTGCTGCGCCAGCAGCGCCGCGGTGATCGACGAGACCGCGCCGACCGCGCCACCGCCGGGCAGCGGCAGCGTCGCGTCGCCGTACGGGGCGCCGTTGTCGAGCACCACGTCGGCGATGTCGGCGAGCTTGCGCCCCGACGGGTGGCGCGAGGTCATCTGCCCGGAGTGCTGCGCCGAGGTGATCGCGACCAGCCCGTGCCCCTTCTCCTTGACCAGGGACGCGAACTCCACCATCGCGCCGTTGACGCCGGAGTTGGAGGCGAGCACGAAGACGTCCCCGGGGCTGACGGGGGCCAGCTCGTAGAGGCGGTGCGCCACCGACGGATCGCGTTCGAGCAGCGGCCCGAGCACGTCGGCCGGCGCGCCGCCGACCAGCACCAGGTCCCGCAGGGCGATCCGGTTGGTGGGCACCAGCCCGCCGGCCCGGCCCGCGATCTCCATCGCCAGCGCCTCCGAGTGGCCGGTGCCGAACGCGTGGACCACCCCGTCGGCGCGCACCGCGTCGGCGATCAGGTCGGCGGCCCGCCCCACCGCCTCGCGCTGGCTCGTGGCCACCCGCTGCATCGTCTCGGTCACCACGGCCAGGTAGTCCTCGGCGCTCACCGTCATGTCTCTCCTCCGTCCATGTCGTACGTCCGTCGGGAACGCCCGGCCACCCCGGCGGGGCGACGCCGCACCGGTCAGGCCGGGCCCCGCACCCGGGCCAGGATCGCCTCGGCCAGCGGGGCGGGCGCCTCGTCGGGGATCCAGTGGCTCACCCCGGGCAGCTCGACGAAGCGGTAGTCGGCGCTCACGTGGCCGGCGCACGCCTCGGCCGCGGTCCGGCCGATCGCGATGTCGCGGTCGCTCCACACGAAGGTGGTCGGCACCGGCACCGGCCCGGTGGCCGCCATGTCCCGCCGGGACATCGCCCGGTACCAGTTCAGCGCCGCCGTCAGCGCGCCGGGTTCGCGCATCGGGTCCGCGTACGCGGCCACCCGCTCGTCGTCGCCGACCCCGTGCAGCATCCGGCGCAGCCCGGTCGCCCCCAGCGCCAGCAGCGCCTTCTCCGCCCTGCCCGGCTTGCGGAACAGCACGATGTACGCCGAGCGCGCCTTCTGCCCCGGGTCCTCGGCCAGCGCGTGCGCCATCGCGGCGGGGTGCGGCACGGAGACCGCGGTCAGCGTCCGGACCCGCTCCGGGTGGCGGACGGCCAGGTCCCAGGCCACCACCGCGCCCCAGTCGTGCCCCACGAGGTGCGCCGCGTCGACGCCCAGCGCGTCCAGCACGGCCACCGCGTCGGCCACCAGCTCCGGCATCCGGTACGCCTCGACCGCCTCGGGCCGCGCGCCCGGCGAGTAACCGCGCTGGTCCGGCGCGTACGTGCGCAGGCCGGCGGCGTGCAGCGGCGGGACGACGTCGTCCCACTCCCCGCCGTGCTGGGGAAAGCCGTGCAGCAGCAGGACGGGCGCGCCGCCCTCGGGACCGCCGACGCGTACGTCGAACGTGAGCCCCCGCGCCTCGATCCGCATGATCGCCAGCCTACCCAGGGCGGGCGGGGTCACTCGTACTGGCGTTTGGGGGTGGGCACCTGCCGCCAGGACTCCACGTCGAGGTAGGGGATCTCGGCGTCGTTGACCGGGTCCCGGGCGATCCGGTCGCTGTAGCGGCCGGTCACCTCGATCCAGGTGTCGTCGGCGAGCCCTTCGGGAGCGGCGCCGGTCAGGCCCAGCTTGACCGGCCGCCCGTCGGCCGCGCAGCAGGAGAGCACCATCCGGGCCAGGAGCGGTCGGCCGTCGGGGCCGGTGGTGACGAAACCGGTCAGCCGGACCCGGCGCCCGCCGAGCGACGCGCCCCGGTCGAACAGCGCCCGCGAGGCGTAGTCGAGCACGCTGACCTGCGCCGGATCGCCGTCGGGCAGGGGCGGGTAGTCGGACGGCTGTTGCCGGGCGGAGAGCGCGGTGCCGGCCTGCCCGGCCGCGTACGAGCCGAGGGCGGGCGGGGCGACTAGGAGCAGACCCAGCGCCGGCAGGATCAGCAGCCAGCCGATCCGCGGCTCGTGGTGGCCGTGCCCGTGGTCGGCGGCGTCGTCCCGGCCGGCGCGGTCGTGCTCGCCGTCGACGGGTTCCTGGTCCCCGTCGGTCGGGGACGCGGCGGCGCGGTCGTGGTTCCCGTCGGCGCGCCGGAGGGCGGGACGCAGCTCGTACCAGAGGGTCATGACCGCGGCGACCACCAGCAGCAGGCCGGCGGCGACCAGGAAGGGGCGCAGCCCCTCCTTGACGTAGCGCAGGTAGAGGTCGGTGAGGCTGGCCCGGACCACGGCGCCCCCGAGCAGCAGCAGGACGACGGCTTGCGCCTGCCGGTTCACCGCAGCACCGCCCCGGTCGCGGCGGCGACCGCGACGGCCACCGCGAAGGTGGCCGGGGCGAACCGCAGCGCGAACCGCCGGCCGAAGACGCCGGTCTGCATCGCGATGAGCTTGAGGTCGACCATCGGCCCCACCACCAGGAAGACCAGTCGGGCGGTCAGCGAGAACTGCGACAGCGAGGCGGCCACGAAGGCGTCGGCCTCCGAGCAGAGGGAGAGCAGCACCGCGAGCACGGCCAGCGCGAGCACCGAGAGCACCGGGTCCTCGGCGAGCGTCTGCAACCAGCGCTCGGGCACGACGACGTTGATGGTGGCGGCCGCCGCCGCGCCGACCACCAGGAACCCGCCGGCGTGGGTGACGTCGTGCCGGACCGCCGCCCAGAACGCCCGCCCGCGCGGGCCGTCGTCCAGCTCCGGCCGGCGCGGCAGCCGAATCCAGTCGGCCCGGCCGAGGCGCAGCCACAGCCACCCCATCACCATCGCGACGACCAGGCTCGCGATGCCACGGCCGAGGACCATCTCCGGGTCGTCGGGGAAGGCCACCGCGGTGGCGGTGAGCACGATCGGGTTGATGGCCGGGGCGGCGAGCAGGAAGGCCAGCGCGGCGGCCGGGGTGACCCCGCGCCGGATCAGCGACCCGGCGATCGGCACGGACCCGCACTCGCAGCCGGGCAGCACCACGCCGGCCGCGCTCGCCACGGGCACCGCGAGCGCGGGGTGCCGGGGCAGCGCCCGGGCCCAGAACGACCGGGGCACGAAGACCGCGATCACGGCGGAGAGGACCACCCCGAAGACCAGGAACGGCACCGCCTGCACCATGACCGAGACGAAGACGGTGGTCCAGGTCTGCAGCCGGGGCGCGGACAGGGCGCGGGCGAGCGGCTCACGGAAGACGACCAGCAGGACCAGCAGGCCCGCGAGCGCCTCGACCGACCCGACCCGCCAGGCGCTCCCGCCGCCGCCCGCCGGCTCGTGCGGGGGCACGCCCGGCGCGGCCACACCGACCGACCCCGGGGCGCGCCCGTCCGGCACGGAGCGGTCAACCTCGGATGTCACGTGGTTTCCTCCGCCGATTCCGCCAGTGGCCGCCCGAGAGTACCGGCCGGAACCGACGAGATCGAGCGAACGCGCGGGTGACCTGCGCAAAGATCACTTTGCCCGATGATCTTCAAAGGTGTTAGCGTCGGCGCGACAACTTCACATCCGACAGGGGAGCGCACAGCGCTGAGAGTGCGGGCACCGCCCGCAGACCCTCGAACCTGATCTGGGTAATGCCAGCGCAGGGAGTTCGGTCGACCTCCAGCCGCGCCGCCGTCCGGGCACACCGGGCGCGGCGTGCGTCTTCTCCTGGTTCGCGTTCAGGACTGGGAGCAACCATGCGAGACAACACGACCACCCGGTGGCGCACACTCGACGTCGTCATCGCCGCGGTGATCGCGGTGGCGTTCGGCGTCATCTTCTGGGCCTGGGGCCTGCTGTGGCGGGCCGTCGACCCGGCGTTCGCGTTCTTCCCGGCCGGCCAGGCGATCATGTACGGCGTCTGGCTGGTCCCGGCCGTGCTCGGCGGCCTGGTGATCCGCAAGCCCGGCGCGGCGCTCTTCTGCGAGGCGGTGGCGGCGACGGTCTCCGCGCTGCTCGGCGCGGAGTGGGGCGGCATCACCATCGTCCAGGGCCTCATCCAGGGGCTCGGCGCCGAGGTGGCCTTCGCCGCGTTCCGGTACCGCTCGTTCCGGCTGCCCACCGCGCTGCTCGCCGGTGCGCTGACCGGCCTCGGCGCGGCGCTGTTCGACTTCTTCGTCTGGAACGTCGACTACGCGCTCGGCAGCTACCGGGTCCCGTACGCCCTGCTCACCGTCGTCAGCGCCGCCGCCGTCGCCGGCGCCGGCGGCTGGGCCCTCACCCGCGCCCTGGCGGGCACCGGCGTCCTGGACCGCTTCCCCGCCGGCCGCGAACGCGCCGCCATCTGACCCGCACCACGGAATCGGAGTTGATCATGAGGTTGACGGCGACATGGATCTCCGTGGGTGCCGCCAACCTCATGATCGACGCCCGCGCGCGGGCCGGAAGGGGGACGGCGTGGGGGCGGTGACGCTGCGGGGGTTCGGGTGGCGGCACGCCGGGCGTCGGGCGTGGGCCGTACGCGGGGTGGACCTGCGCGTCGAGGCCGGCGAGCGGGTACTGCTGCTCGGGCCGTCGGGCGCCGGCAAGAGCACCCTGCTCGCCGCGCTGGCCGGGCTGCTGCCCGAGGACTCGGGCGAACAGGAGGGCACCGTCGAGATCGACGGGCTCGACCCCCGCAAGGGCCGGGAACGGGTCGGCATCGTCTTCCAGGACCCGGAGACCCAGCTCGTGATGGCCCGCAGCGGTGACGACGTGGCGTTCGGGCTGGAGAACCGGGGGGTCCCCGCCGAGGAGATCTGGCCCCGCGTCGACGAGGCGCTGGCCCGGGTCGGCTTCCCGTACCACCGGAACCGGCCCACCGCGGCCCTCTCCGGCGGCGAGCAGCAACGCCTCGCCCTGGCCGGGGTGCTGGCCCTGCGGCCCGGACTGTTGCTGCTCGACGAGCCGACCGCCAACCTGGACCCGACCGGCGCCGCGCTCGTCCGGGCGGCGGTGGCCGGCGCGCTGGACGCCGACACCACGCTGGTCCTGGTCGAGCACCGGGTCGCCGAGGCGCTGCCACTGGTCGACCGGGTGGTCGTGCTCGAACCGGGCGGCGGCGTCCGCGCGGACGGCACGCCCCAGGCCGTCTTCGGCGCCCACGGCGACGCGCTCGCCGCCGCGGGCGTCTGGGTGCCCGGCCGGCCCGTGCCGCCCCGCCACGCCACCGCGCCGGCCGGCGACCTGCTGCTCACCGCCGACCGGCTCGGTCTGCCGCCCCGGCTGGCCGCCGTCGACCTGGCGGTACGCGCCGGCGAGGCGCTCGCCGTGCTCGGCCCGAACGGGGCCGGGAAGTCGACCCTCGCGCTGTTGCTCGGCGGGCTGCTCAAGCCGGGCACCGGCCGGGTCGCGGCGACGGCGGCACTGGCCGGCGCCGACGCCCGCACTCCCCCGCACCGCTGGCGCGCCCCGGCGCTGGCCCGGCGGATCGGCTCGGTCTTCCAGGACCCGGAGCACCAGTTCGTCGCCACCACCGTCTTCGACGAGCTGGCCCTCGGCCCGCGCCGCGCCGGCCAGCCCGAGGCGACGGTCCGGTCCACCGTGGACGGCCTGCTGTCCCGGCTGCGGTTGACGAAGCTCGCCGCGGCCAACCCGTACACCCTGTCCGGTGGGGAGGCGCGGCGACTGAGCGTGGCGACGGCCCTGGCCACCGCGCCCCGCCTGCTCGTCTGCGACGAACCCACCTTCGGCCAGGACCGGCGGACCTGGCTGGAGCTGGTGGACCTCTTCGCCGAGCTGCGCGACGCCGGGCACGGCCTGGTCGCCGTCACCCACGACCCGGAGTTCGTGGCCGCTCTGGCCGACCGGCGCGTCACCCTGGAGCGGCCGTGACCAGCTCGCACGACGCGCCGGCCGCGCACCCGCAGCGCCTGACCACGACCGGTCCGGCGCAGGCCGCGCGCCCCGCCCGTCCCGTCCCGGAGCGGCCGTGATCACCCTCGAACCGGTCGCCGCCCCCGACGCGCCGCTGGCCCGGCGCAACCCGGTGGCCAAGCTCGCCGCGGCGCTGGTGTTCTCGTTCGTCCTCGTCGCCACCCTGGACCCGGTCGCCCCGGCGATCGCCATCGCCGTCGAGTTGGCCGTGCTGCCCCTGTTCGGGGTCCGCTTCCGGGTGCTGGCCCGGCGGGCCGGGCCGCTGCTGGTCGGCGCGGTCGGCATCGTGGTGACGCTGGTGCTCTTCGCGGCCGAGCGCTCCGGCCGGGTGCTGGTCGAGGCCGGCCCCGCGGTGGTCACCTCCGGGGTGCTGCTCACCGCGCTCGGCCTGGTGCTGCGCATGTTCGCCGTGGCGCTGCCCGGCGTGATCGTGTTCGCCACCACCGACCCCACCGACCTGGCGGACGCCCTGATCCAGAATGCGAAGGCGCCGGCCCGGTTCGCCATCGGGGCGTTGGCGGCGTTCCGGCTGGTGCCGCTGCTCGGGCAGGAGTGGCAGATGATCGCCATGGCCCGCCGCGCCCGCGGGGTGGCGGCGGGACGCAACCCGCTGGCGAAGCTGCGGCTGTTCGCCTCCACCGCCTTCGCGCTGCTGGTCGGGGCGATCCGCCGGGGCACCCGGTTGGCCGTGGCAATGGACGCCCGCGGCTTCGACGCCGGCACCCCGCGTACGGTCGCCCGGCGGCAACGCTTCGTCGCCGCCGACGGGCTGCTGATCGCCGGGGCGGCGCTGCTGGCCGGCGCGGCGCTGGCGGTCAGCGTGCTGCTCGGCACGTTCCGGCCCCTGATCGGCTGAGCCGCACAACGACGCCCACCGTGACACGCCGGCGAGGGCAGCCAGCCGCAGCAGGGCCGGGAGCCGGTCCGGGTGGGGTTGTCGCCGGGCGCCGACAACCCCACCCGGCGGGCCCCATCAGCTACGCCGGAAGGCGTACCGGCGGGCCTGGCCCGCCCGCTGGCCGCGCAGCGACCCGGAGCGGGCGGCGCCGGAGACCGGCGGACCGGCCTTCGGCGCCACCGGCCGGTCGAGCGGCAGCACCGGCGTGACCGGCGCGACCGCCACCTCGTCGAGGTTGGCGGGCGTCAGGTCCACGACGGTCGGCTTCGGCGTGACGGTGCGGGACTTCTTCGGGTTGCGCTTGGCGGGCATCCGGGCCTCCTCGTTCTGCGGGCCGTCCCGTCGTCGGACGGGGCGGGCCGCCGGTCGGTGACCGTCGCGCGACGGTCGGGCGGAATCGGGACTGCTCCCCGGGTGCGACCACGAAGGACACCGCCGCCTCGGCGACAGGGTGGGAATGCGGACGCCCGGGAGCACGCGGACCCACGGCAGCAGGGCGGCGGGCCGGCTCGGAGATGGGGCGTCAGTTGCGCATGCCCACACGCTAACCCCACCGCAGGCCGCGCGCATCCGAATTACCGGCACGATCGGCATGTCCGGCCGCGAGCGCACCGCGACCCGGCGGAGACGGGCTGCCGAACACGCACCGCGCCCGCCACCCGCCGCGATACGGTCACAGCGGCAGGCGTGGACGGCGGAGGGCGGCGGACGGATGGCCGAGCGGGCGACGGCGCGGATCGGCGTGACCGGGCTGGCGGTGATGGGCCGCAACCTGGCCCGGAACCTGGCCCGCAACGGCTTCACCGTGGCGCTGCACAACCGCTCGCCGGAGCGCACCCGCAGCCTGGTCGCGGAGCACGGCGACGAGGGGACCTTCCTGCCCGCCGAGTCGATGGCGGACTTCGTCGCCTCGCTGGAGCGGCCGAGGGCGGTGATCGTGATGGTCAAGGCGGGCGGGCCCACCGACGCCGTGATCGACGAACTGGTTCCGCTGCTCGACCCCGGCGACATCGTCGTGGACTGCGGCAACGCGCACTTCGCCGACACCCGCCGGCGGGAGGAGGCGCTGCGGGCCCACGGGTTGCACTTCGTCGGCACCGGCGTCTCCGGCGGCGAGGAGGGTGCGCTGCGCGGCCCGAGCATCATGCCCGGCGGGTCCGCGGAGTCCTACCGCACGCTCGGCCCGATCTTCGAGAGGATCGCCGCGCAGGTGGACGGGGTGCCGTGCTGCCGGCACATCGGGCCCGACGGCGCCGGGCACTTCGTCAAGATGGTGCACAACGGCATCGAGTACGCCGACATGCAGCTCATCGCCGAGGCGTACGACCTGCTGCGGGCGGGGCTGGGCGCGGAGCCGGCGGAGATCGCGGAGATCTTCCGCGACTGGAACTCCGGCGAGCTGGAGTCCTTCCTCATCGAGATCACCGCGGACGTGCTGGCGCACACCGACGCGGCCACCGGGCGGGCGTTCGTGGACGTCGTGCTGGACCGCGCCGAGCAGAAGGGCACCGGCCGCTGGACGGTGCAGAGCGCCCTCGACCTGGGCATCCCCATCACCGGCATCGCCGAGGCGACGTTCGCCCGGTCGCTGTCCGGGCACGCCGACCAGCGGGCGGCGGCGCGCGGGGCGTTCCCGGACGCGGGCGACACGTGGCAGGTCGGCGACCGGGAGACCTTCGTCGAGGACGTCCGCCGCGCGCTGCTCGCCTCCAAGATCGTCGCGTACGCGCAGGGCTTCGACCACATCCGGGCCGGCTCGCAGGAGTACGACTGGGGCATCGACCTGGGCGGCACCGCGACGATCTGGCGGGGCGGCTGCATCATCCGCGCCCGCTTCCTCGACCGCATCCGGCAGGCGTACGACGAACAGCCGGAGCTGCCGACGCTGCTGGTCGCGCCGTGGTTCGCGGACACCGTCAACGACGGCGTGCCGAGCTGGCGCAGGGTGGTTGCCGAGGCGGCCCGGGCCGGGGTGCCGGCGCCGGCGTTCGCCTCGTCGCTGGCGTACTTCGACGCGCTGCGCGCCGAGCGCCTCCCGGCGGCGCTGATCCAGGGGCTGCGGGACAACTTCGGCGCGCACACCTACCACCGCGTGGACCGCGACGGCACCTTCCACACCCTCTGGTCCGCCGACCGCTCCGAAATCCAGGCCTGACCCACCCCACCCCGGCGAGAACGGGTGGAGGAGGTGGGGGGTCAGGCGATGGTGGCGTGCATCTCCCAGACGAGGATCTCGGCCGGCTCGGTGGCGGTGACCCGCCGCCCGCCCGTCATGGTGAGCCGGGCGGCGTCGCCGGTGCCGAGCAGGCCGCTGCCCTCCAGGGTGACCGCGCCGGTCGGCACGTAGAGGTGGACGAAGGGCGCGTCCGGGAGATCGACCTCGTCGCCGGGGCGGAGCCGGGCGGCGTGCAGGGCGGCGAATCGGTTCCGGATCCGGATCGCCGCGGCGCCGTCGTGGCGGTCCATCCCGGAGGCGACGGGCACCAGGCCGCCGCGCAGGAGCTCGTCGTGGATCTCGAGCTGTTCGTAGCCGGGGTCGACGCCCTGCTCGTCCGGGAGCACCCACATCTGCACGAAGTGGACGGGATCGGTGTGCGGGTCGCGGCCGTCGAGCCGCCAGGAGTCGTTCTTCTCCGAGTGCAGGATGCCGGTGCCGGCGCTCATCCGCTGCGCCAGCCCCGGGTAGATCACGCCGGAGTGGCCGGTGGAGTCCTGGTGCACCAGCGACCCGCGCAACACCCAGGTGACGATCTCCATGTCCTGGTGCGGGTGGGTCTCGAAGCCGGCGCCCGGCCGGACCACGTCGTCGTTGTTGACCAGCAGCAGGCCGTGGTGGGTGTTGGCCGGGTCGTAGTGCCGGGAGAACGAGAACGAGTGCTTCGAGTCGAGCCAGGAGATCCGGGTGGCGAAGCGGTCGTCGGCCCGCCGGACGTCGACGGCCGGAGCGGGGGCGGTCACCGCGTCACCGGTCGACGGCCCGACGCCGCCCCGGAGTCGACCGGCACGGCCGGTGGGTCGGCGGGAGGCGTCACCAGGCACGCTGCCCGGTCTCGGTCGGCGCCCAGGTGAGCGCCGGTTCGCCCGTGGCCAGCTCGCCGATCTCGCCGGAGCGCGGCTGCGGCGCGTGGCCGAGCTCGTGGCAGTGCTGCTCGGCGATCTCGGCGCAGATCTCGGCCACCTGCGCGCAGATCGGGTCACCGAGGTCGGCGGCGTTCAGCGCCATGATCATCTTGTACCGGAGATCCCGCATCCCCACCCCCGAGGCTCGACGCGGTCCGGGGCACCCACCCCGCCCCCGATCCTAGGCACCCCCACCCCTCACCCACCCCGAAACCCCGAACCCCGCCCCGCCCCACCCCGCCAACCGATCATGTGATTCCGGTGGCCGCCTCCACGGCGAACACGAAGATCGCACCCAGGCGACGGGTCCCGGTAGGACGCTTTCGCGAGGCACCACGACTGCATGATCGCCAGGCGGGGTGGCGGCGGGGACGGGGCGGACGGGGAGGGGAGGTCAGCGTCGCGGGGGGCGACGCTGACCGGCGGGGTCAGAAACAGCGGCGGGGTCAGAAGAAGCGGCGGCGCTTCGCCCTCTGCGGGCGGAGCATGTCGGCACCCTTGGTGAGCAGGCGGCTCACCCCGGACGGGCCGCGGCGGGCCTCCAGCGTGTGACTGAGCCGACGCGCGCCGGCCGCCGCCAGCGGCACCGCGACCGCCATCAACGCCCACTGGGCAATACGCTTCTGGATCATGTGGGTTCACCTCCGTCAGTGGCTGCTGACCGGAGGGGTACCCCGCGCGGCGGAGCGGTAAGCCTCAGGACGGCGGGACCGGGTTGGGCAGCGCGCCGCCGAAGCGGCGGTCCCGCTGGGCGTACAGCTCGCAGGCGTACCAGAGGTGCCGGCGGTCGAAGTCGGGCCACAGCGTGTCGAGGAACACCAGTTCGGCGTACGCGGTCTGCCAGAGCAGGTAGTTGGAGATCCGCTGCTCGCCGGAGGGGCGGAGAAAGAGGTCCACCTCGGGGACCTCCGGGTGGTAGAGGTACTTCGCCACCGTCTTCTCGGTGACCTTCGCCGGGTCTAGCCTGCCCGCGGCCGCGTCCCGGGCGATCGCGGCGGCGGCGTCGGCGATCTCGGCCTGCCCCCCGTAGTTGACGCAGAACTGGAGGGTCAGGGTGGAGTTGCCCCGGGACATCTCCTCCGCCGTCTGCAGCTCGGAGATGACGCTCTTCCAGAGCCGGCCGGCCCGGCCGGACCAGACCACCCGCACCCCCAGGTCGACCAACTGGTCGCGGCGGCGGCGGATGACGTCGCGGTTGAAGCCCATCAGGAACCGGACCTCGTCCGGCGAGCGCCGCCAGTTCTCGGTGGAGAAGGCGTACGCCGACAGGTAGGAGATGCCCAGCTCGATGGCGCCCTCGATCGTGTCGAACAGGGAGAACTCCCCCGCCTCGTGGCCCTTGGTGCGGGGCAGCCCGCGCTCCTTGGCCCACCGGCCGTTGCCGTCCATCACCACGGCGACGTGCCGGGGCACCGCCTCGGCGGGCAACGCCGGCGGCCGGGCGCCCGAGGGGTGCGGTGTCGGCGGCACCGGCTCGCGCCGGCCGGCCCTCATCGATCGGATCACTCGGCTCTCTCCCTGCTCACGCCATCCGCTCCGGCCCCCACCCCACGCGGCGACGGGACCGGGCCGGCCGCCGGGGCACCCCGGTCGACCAGCGGCAGCGAGCGTAGCGCGCGCTCCAGGTGCCACTGCAGGTGCGCCGCGACGAGGCCGCTGCACTCCCGGCGTACGCCGGTCTCGGTGGCGTCGGCCACCCGCCAGTCGCCGCTGGTCAGCGCGGACATCAGGTCGATGGTGGCCGGGGCGGGATGGGCCGCGCCGGGGGGCCGGCAGTCCGGGCAGACCGCTCCCCCGGCCGGTACGGAGAACGCCCGGTGCCGCCCGGGCGTGCCGCAGACGGCGCAGGCGGTCAGCGCCGGCGCCCAGCCCGCGAGGGCCATCCCGCGCAGCAGGTACGCGTCGAGCACCAGGGTGGTGTCGTGGCTGCCCTCGGCGAGCGCCCGCAGCGCGCCGAGGGTGAGCTGGAACAGCCGCAGCGACGGCTCCCGCTCCACCGGGGTGAGCCGCTCGGCGGTCTCGGCGATCGCGCTGGCGGCCGTGTAGCGGGGATAGTCGCCGAGGAACCGCTTGCCGTAGAGGTCGATGCCCTCGACCTGGCTGACCGTGTGCAGCGAGCTGCCCTGGTTGCCCTTCGGGTCACCGGCGAGCTGGAGGTCGACGTGCCCGAACGGCTCCAGCCGGGCGCCGAACTTGCTGGTGGTGCGGCGGATCCCGCGGGCCACCGCCCGCAGCCGGCCGTGCCGGCGGGTGAGCAGGGTGATGATCCGGTCGGACTCGCCGAGTTTCTGCACGCGCAGGACCACCGCGTCGTCGCGGTAGAGCTGTCGGCGGTACCCGGCCATCGGACCATTCTCCCTCGGGGTGCGAAATCAGGGTCGGCTCGGGGTGGACGCGCGAAGAACCCCGATGCGCGGCGCGCTCCGTGCCTCGTAGCGTGCTCTCATGGCTCTCCACCGGACCGCCGCGGCGCTCGCCGCGGCCGCCACCCTGATCGTCGTCGCCGGGTGCGACAACCTGGCCTCCCGTCGGCTCGACTACGACAACACCGAAGCGGCCCGGATCACCGCCATCCGGGTGCTTCCGGGGTCCGGCGACGTGACCGTCCGCACCACCGGCACGGACGACGAGGTGCGGATCAAGCGGGTGGTGCGCTACCACGGCGGCCAGCCCGACACCACGTACGAGATCAACGGCGCCGAACTGGTGCTGGACACCGACTGCGGCGACGACTGCAGCGTCTCCTACGACGTCACCGCCCCAGAGGGGGTGAGCGTGACGGGCGAGACCGGCTCCGGCGACGTCCACCTGACCAAGGTCGGCGCGGTGGAGATCCGGCTCGGTTCCGGCAACGTCCGGGTGACCGGCGCCGACGGCCCCGTCGTGGCGGAGACCGGCTCGGGTGACGTCAGGGTGACCGGCGCCGCCGGCGCGGTCACCGTCACGACCGGCTCCGGCAACATCGACGTGGACGACGCCCCGGCCGCCGTGACCCTGCGCGCCGGCTCCGGCGACATCACCGGGCGGCGCCTCGGCGCCGGGGTGGACGCCGAGGCGGGCTCCGGCAACATCACCGTCGACCTGGCCGCGCCCGCCTCGGCGCGTACGCACACCTCCAGCGGCGACATCAAGCTCGTCGTGCCCGCGGGCCGCTACCAGATCCGTTCCGCGGCCGGCGGCGGCGACACCCGGCTGGGCGTGACCCACGATCCGACCGCCTCGCTGGTGCTCGACATCTCCACCGGCGGCGGCAACCAGACGGTCACCCAGCGCTGATCTCGACGGTCTGCGGCTCCCGGGCGACGCGCGGCGCCGGCACGCCGGCCCGCCCGGTGGCCGGACCGGACCGCGCGGCGGGGGCCGGGACGGGCGGTGGCCCGGGGCCGGTCGGGGCGGGTGAACCGGGGCCGGTCGGGGCGGTTGGCCCGGTGCGGGCCGGTGCGGGGCGCAAGCCGCCGGGAACCAGCTCCGGCGGCCGGCGGGCCGCCACGTCCTCCACCCAGCCGACCAGGGCGGTCACCACCGCGACCAGGGCGAAGACCAGGGCCACCCGGATCGCCAGGCCGAGCGGATCCTGGTGCGACCAGCCCACCACGTCCACCAGCGGGGTGAGCGCCGCCACGAACGGCATGTGCCACAGGTAGACGGTGAGCGCCCGCCGGTTGAACACGGTCACGACCCGGCCGAACACGGCGCTGCGGTCCACCCAGCGCGCGCCCGCCGGCGCCCGCCCGAGCAGGACGAGGACGAAGGCCGCCGACCAGAGGGCGTTGCCCAGGGGGTTGTCGTTCAGGTCGTACCCGCGGGGTCCGGGGTGGGTGACGATCCAGGCGGCCCCGGCGGCGGCGAGGGCCAGCGCGACGGGCACCAGCACCCGGGTGGCCAGGCGGCGCAGCATGCCGGCCTGGTGGGCGAAGCCGAGCAGCCAGGCGCCGAAGTAGAGCCCGAAGTGGTGCAGCGCCCCCGGCAGCGCCGGCAGCAGGCCCAGCTCGGCCGCGGCGAGCATGGCGTACGGGGCGACCAGCGTGGGCACCGGGGCGCGCCGGAACAGCCAGAGGGCGACCGGGGAGGCGAGCACGAACCAGAGGTAGTCGCGCAGGTACCAGATCACGCTCAGCGCGATCGCACCCCAGCCGTTGGCCGGCGGATCGGCGACGGGGAAGAGCCAGAGCAGCACCTTCGGGCTCAGCGGCAGCCCGGTGAGCAGCATGGCGGGTACGAAGACCGCGGCGACCACCCAGAGCGACGGCAGCAGGCGACGCAGCCGGCGTACGACCGCTCCCGTCCCCCACCGTTGCAGCGAGGCGGCCATCAGCGAGCCGGCGAGCGCGAACATCACCGACATCGCCGGGAAGACGAGGGTCAGGGTGGCCCATCCGGTGACGTGGTAGACCACGACTCGAACGATGGCCAGGAAGCGGAGCAGGTCAAGGTATCGGTTTCGCATCAGCCTGCATCTATGTCCGGGGGCACGGGGGCTGGTCCTTCCCCTACCCTCCGGAGCGCTCCCGGCAAACCGCCGGCACCCCACGCGAACGTGACATCTTCCACCCGGCCGACCGACATCGATCATGCCCGGGTCACCGGGCCGGGGCGTGCCCGGCCCGGCGACCGGTCAGAAGCCCAGCTTGCGCAGCTGCTTCGGGTCCCGCTGCCAGTCCTTCGCCACCCGGACGTGCAGGTCGAGGTAGACCCGGGTGCCGAGCAACTCCTCGATCTGCCGCCGCGCGGTCGTGCCGACCTCCTTGAGCCGGCTGGCCCGGTGGCCGATCACGATCGCCTTCTGGCTGGGCCGCTCGACGTACACGTCGGCGTAGATCTTCATGAGCTTGCCCTCGGGGACCATCTCCTCGACGACCACCGCGATGGAGTGCGGCAGCTCGTCACGGACGCCCTCCAGGGCCGCCTCCCGGATCAGCTCGGCGACCAGCACCTGCTCCGGGTCGTCGGTGAGCATGTCGTCCGGGTAGAGCTGCGGCGACTCGGGCAGGTAGCGGGTCATCACCTCGACGAGCGTGTCCAGCTGGTGCCCGGAGACCGCGCTGACCGGCACCACCTCGGTGAACTCGCCCAGCTCACTGACGGCGAGCAACTGCTCGGCCAGCCGCCTGCGGTCCACCAGGTCGGTCTTGGTGACCACCGCCAGCACCGTGGCCTTCAGCTCGGCCAGCTCGCCGGTGATGAACCGGTCGCCGCGCCCGATCGGCTCGTCCGCCGGGATGCAGAGGCCGATCACGTCGACCTCGCTCCAGGTCTGTCGGACCAGGTCGTTGAGGCGCTCGCCGAGCAGCGTGCGGGGGCGGTGCAGGCCCGGGGTGTCGACCAGCACGAGCTGGGAGTCCGGGCGGTGCAGGACGGCCCGGATGACGTGCCGCGTGGTCTGCGGCTTGTTCGAGGTGATGGCGATCTTCTGCCCGACGATCGCGTTGGTCAGCGTCGACTTCCCGGCGTTCGGGCGGCCGACGAAACAGGCGAAACCGGCCCGGTAGGGGCGCTGCTCCAGGTCGCTCACGCCGCGACCCCGCCCCGCTCGCCGGCAGCCGTCCGCCCGCTCACTCGACCACCGTGCCCAGGACGGTGCCGTCCGGCGCGGCCACGTGGATCGGCGCGTCGACCGCGAGGTCCCGCACCGCCGCGTGCCCGGCGCCGTCCAGCGTCGACGCCTCGGTCACCACCACGGCGGCCTCCAGCCGGCTCGCGCCGGCCGCCGCCGCCGAGGCCACCGCGAGCTGGAGCGCGGTGATCGTCAGCGAGGGCAGCGAGACGCTGGCCGCGGCGTACGTCCGCCCGTCCTGGTCGCGTACCGCCGCGCCCTCCACGGCGCCCACCCGGCCGCGCGCGCCCCGGGCCAGGACGACCAGCTTGCCGTCCTCGGCGCTCAGCTCGATCGGGTCGGACGGGGTTGGCCGGGTGGCCGGTACGGCGGGTGACTCAGGCATCGGCGGGTTGCCTCTCCTCGGATCGGTTCGTGTCGCCCCGGGGCTCGGCGTGCTCGCCGCGGCCCGGGCCGTCCTGCGTGTCGGTCGACGCCACCCGGCTCACCAGCACGGTGTCGATCCGGTTGCGTCGGCCGGTGGTGCCTTCGGCGACCAGCCGGAGCCCGGCGACCTCGACCTGCGCCCCCGGAATCGGGACGCGGCCCAGGGACTGGGCGAGCAGGCCGCCGACGGTCTCCACCTCGTCGGTGGGCAGCTCGGTGTCGAACAACTCGCCCAGGTCCTCCACCGGGAGCCGCGCGGCGACCCGCACCGCCCCGTCGTCGAGGTGCTCGACCGGCGGGCGCTCGACATCGTACTCGTCGGTGATCTCTCCGACGATCTCCTCCAGGATGTCCTCGATGGTGACCAGCCCGCCGGTGCCGCCGTACTCGTCGACGACGATGACCAGGTGGTTGCGGGCGGCCTGCATCTCCGAGAGCAGGTCGTCGACCGGCTTGGACTCCGGCACGAAGGTGGCGGGGCGCATCAGCTCGGCGACCGGGAGCTGGCGGTCCTCCGGGGCGCCGCCCTGGGTGCGCCGGATCAGGTCCTTGAGGTAGAGCACGCCGAGCACGTCGTCGACGCTCTCGCCGATGACCGGGATCCGGGAGAACCCGGAGCGCAGGAAGAGCGCCAGCGCCTGGGAGAGCGTCTTGCGCTCCTCGATCCACACCATCTCGGTGCGCGGCACCATCACCTCGCGGGCGATCGTGTCGCCGAGCGCGAAGACGGAGTGGATCATCTGACGCTCGCCGTGCTCCACGACGCCGCGCTGCTCGGCGAGGTCGACCAGCTCGCGCAGCTCCACCTGGGTGGCGAACGGCCCCTCCCGGAAGCCGCGCCCCGGGGTGACCGCGTTGCCGATCAGGATCAGCAGCGAGGCGAGCGGGTTCAGCGCCCGGCCCAGCCAGCGGACCAGGGGCGCGACGGACCGCCCGACCACGTACGCGTGCTGCCGGCCGAGGGTGCGCGGACCGACCCCGACCACCACGAAGCTGATCACGGTCATCGCGCCGGCGGTGATCAGCGCCGCCCGCCAGCCCGCGCCGAAGGTGTCCACCGCGACGAGCGCCACCAGCGTGGTGGCGGTCAGCTCGGCGAGCAGCCGCAGCAGCAGGAGCAGGTTGAGGTGGCGGACCACGTCCCCGGCGACGGCCTGGAGCGTGCGCGCGCCCCGTACGCCGTCGCGGGCCAGCTCGGCGGCGCGGGCGGGCGAGACCGCGGCGAGGGCCGCCTCGGTCATCGCGATCAGGCCGGCCAGCACCACCAGGCCGGCCGCGAAGACCAGCAGTTGCAGGTCGGGCAGGCCGGTGGCGCCGGCCGCCAGTGTCGGGGTGTCCATCACCGGGACCGGGTCGACCGCCAGCTCGCCAGCAGTCGGGCCTGGAGCGCGAACATCTCCCGCTCCTCCTCCGGCTCGGCATGGTCGTAGCCGAGCAGGTGCAGCACGCCGTGCACGGTGAGCAGGTGCAGCTCGTCGGCGGCGGAGTGGCCGGCGGTGGCCGCCTGCTTGGCCGCCACCTCCGGGCAGAGCACGATGTCGCCGAGCAGCGCCGGCTCGCCGGCGGCGGTCGACTCGCCGGGCCCGTGGTCGACGCTGCCCTCGTCCATGGGGAAGGCGAGCACGTCGGTCGGCCCGTCGCCGCCCATCCACCGGTGGTTCAGCTCGGTCATGTAGTCGATGTCGACCAGCAGCACGGACAGCTCGGCGAGGGGGTTGACCCCCATCTCGTCGAGGGCGTGCCGGGCGACGGCGAGCACGGCGTCGGTGTCGACGTCGACGCCGGACTCGTTGGCGATCTCGATGGACAACAGTCTTCCCTCGGTGGTCTAGCGGCGCCGGCCGGCCCGGCCGCCCTGGGCTGTCCGCCCGGGCACGGCGTGCACGCTCTGCGCCTGCTGGCTCTCCCGCTCGGCGTCCCAGCGGGCGTACGCGTCGACGATCTCCCCGACCAGCCGGTGGCGGACCACGTCCGAGCTGGAGAGCTGGGCGAAGTGCACGTCCTCGACGTTCTCCAGGATCTCCCGGACCACCCGCAGGCCGCTGGTCGTGCCGCCGGGGAGGTCAACCTGGGTGACGTCACCGGTGACGACGATCTTGGAACCGAAGCCGAGCCGGGTGAGGAACATCTTCATCTGCTCGGGCGTGGTGTTCTGTGCCTCGTCGAGGATGATGAACGCGTCGTTGAGGGTACGCCCCCGCATGTACGCCAGCGGCGCGACCTCGATCGTGCCCGCCGCCATCAGCTTGGGGATGGAGTCGGGGTCGAGCATGTCGTGCAGCGCGTCGTAGAGCGGGCGCAGGTAGGGGTCGATCTTCTCGTTGAGCGTGCCGGGCAGGAAGCCGAGCCGCTCCCCCGCCTCGACCGCCGGCCGGGTGAGGATGATCCGGTTGACCTGCTTGGCCTGGAGAGCCTGGACGGCCTTGGCCATGGCCAGGTAGGTCTTGCCGGTGCCGGCGGGGCCGATGCCGAAGACGATGGTGTGCGCGTCGATCGCGTCGACGTAGCGCTTCTGCCCCAGCGTCTTGGGACGGATGGTGCGACCGCGCCGGGAGAGGATGTTGAGCGTCAGGACCTCGGCGGGCCGCTCGGCGCCGCCCTGCTCGAGCATGCCGACGGTACGCCGGACGGCGTCAGTGGTCAGGGTCTCGCCTTTCTCGATGAGTTCGAGCAGCTCGCTGAAGATCCGCTCGGCGAGGGCATTGTCGGCGGGGGCGCCGGTGATGGTGATCTCGTTGCCCCGGACGTGCACGTCACTGTTGACCGAGCGCTCGACCAGTCGCAGGATCTCGTCACCCGCGCCGAGCAGGTTGACCATGATCTTGGAATCCGGAACGGTGATCCTGGTCTGCACCCGGGGCGGGCCGGGAGGTGGGGTGCCGGTCATAGGTCGGGCCGAGGGGCCCTGCGCCACCTGCTCTCGATCTCGGCGCCGGGCCTGCTGGCGCGGCGCGCTGACGTTGCCTCCATCGTATCTGCTCAACAGCGGCGGCATCGTGTCCATTTCCGCGCGTGCGGGACGGCCCGCCCGCCGTGACCGGCCGACCCGGACCGGGCAGGGCGGGGCACCACGACACCGGCCGGGCGGGCACGACGGCACACGACGGCACACGACGGCACGGACGGGACGCGGCCCGCGTCGGCCCCGCCCCGCCCGTACCCGCCGCCGTCAGGAGCCGGCGCGGAAGTCGTACCGGTCGAAGGTCTCCTGGGTACGGGTGAACCGGTAGGTCGCCCAGTGCATCCGGATCACCGCGCCGTGCTCGTCCCGGGTGAGCCGCAGCAGCTCGCCCACCTCGCGCCCGGAGATCGTGCGGTACACGTCCGGCTGGTCGGGCAGCGGCGCGAAGACCGCCGGCGGCTTCCCCGCCGGGTCGTCGGCGCCCCGGGCCCGCAGCGCGCCGTCGTGCCACGAGAAGACGTACTCGAAGCCCTCGCCCCACCAGCGGCCGAGCAGCCCGCGTACGCCCTCGGGGGCGGGTGGGCCCGGCCGCCACGGCGCGACGTCGGCCGGGTCGTGCTCGACGGCGGCGGCCAGCAGCCGGTGCGGCAGGTCGAGAACCTCGCCGGCGGTGCCGGAGGAGCCGAGCACGGCGACGCCCATCGCGCCGGGCGTCCCCTCGCCGCCGCGCCGGCCGTAGACGCCGGCCAGGAAGCCGGGCATCGCGCCGTCGTGCCCGACGTGCATGGTCCGCTTGCCCTGCGGCACCAGGATCAGCCCGAGCCCGAAGCCGCCCGACCAGAGCGTCTCGTCGGTGACCGTCGCCGGCCAGCGCATCTCCTCCAGCGTGGCCGGGGCGAGCACCGCGCCGGCCGGGTCCAGCGCCGCCGGGTCGGCGAGGAAGGCGGCCCAGCGGGCCATGTCGGTGGCGGTGCTCCAGAGCTGCGCCGCCGGCCCCACCGCGCCGAAGTCCGTGGGCGGCTCCGGGTGCGCCTCGTCGGAGTACGCGTCGACCAGGAAACCGGTCGCGGCGTGCGGGCCCGGCGTCACCGAGGTGTCGGCCAGCCCCAGCGGGGTCAGCACCCGCTCGGCGAGCGCCTCCGCCCAGGTGCCGCCCCGCAGGTGGCCGACGAGCCGGCCGAGCAGCGCCATGCCGAGGTTGGAGTAGTGGTAGCGGCGGCCCGGCGGCAGCACCCGCTCGGCCCTGGCGAGGTCGGCGACCAGCTCGTCGACGTCGGGCGCGCGCAGGCTGTCCCAGACGTCGCCGTACGGCTCCCGTTGCAGGCCGGCGGTGTGCGACAGCAGCCGGCGCACGGTCAGCTCGCCGTGGGCCGGCAGGTCCAGGTGGCGGCCCAGCGGGTCGTCGAGGTCGAGCAGGCCGTCGTCGCGGCACTGGAGGGTCAGCACGGCGGTGAACGTCTTGGTGACCGAGCCGATCCGGAACCGGGTGCCCGGCCCCAGCTCGGTGTCGTTGCCGGTGCCGCCGACCGCGCACGTCCACAGCGGGCGGTCGGCCCGGTGCAGGGCCGCCGACACGGCCGGCACCCGGGCCTGCGCCTGGACCTGGCGCACCATCCGGGACAGGCGGTCGTCGACCGTCGTCACGCGAGGTCCCGGGCCAGCATCGGGCCCAGCGGCGCCCCGCCGAGCACGTGCGCGTGCGCGTGGAAGACCTCCTGGCCGCCGTACGCGCCGGTGTTGAACATCAGCCGGAAGCCGTCGCCGAGCAGCCCCTCGTCCTCGGCCACCGCGGCGGCCGTGGCGAGCACCTCGCCGGCCAGCGCCGGGTCGCCCTGGGCGAGCGTCGCCACGTCGGCGTAGTGCTCCTTCGGGATGACCAGCACGTGCACCGGCGCCTTCGGGCCGATGTCGCGGAAGGCGAGCGTGGTGGCGGTTTCCCGCACGACGGTGGCCGGGATCTCCCCGGCGACGATGCGGCAGAACAGGCAGTCGGTTCCCATCGGGGCAGTGTAAGGAAGGGCACCTTGTTATCGCTTTCGGTAGAGGAAGGGCCCCTTCCTTACACCTGGGGTCGACCGGGCATGATGGCCGGCGTGACTTCACGGGCGGTACTGGTGACGGGAGCCTCGGGCGGCATCGGGCGGGCGGTGGCGACGGCGTTCGCGGCGAGCGGGGACCGGGTGGCGATCCACCACCGCGACTCGGCGGAGGCGGCCGGGCGGCTGCGTGCCGAGCTGCCCGGCGAGGGGCACGTCGTGGTCCGCGCCGACCTGACCGACCCGGACGCCGTACGGGCCATGGTGGACGAGGCGGCCGGCCTGCTGGGCGGGCTGGACGTGCTGGTCAACAACGCCGGGGTGTACGGCGACCGGGACGCCCCGCACCCGGTCTTCGGCGCCTCCTACGCGCAGTGGCGCGCGCAGTGGCGGCAGGTGGTGGAGACCAACCTGACCGGCGCGGGCAACGTCATCTGGTGCGCCGCCCAGCACATGCGCGACCGGGGCGGCCGGATCGTCAACGTCTCCTCCCGGGGCGCCTTCCGGGGCGAGCCGGAGCAGCCGGCGTACGGGGCGAGCAAGGCGGGGCTGAACGCGCTGGGGCAGTCGCTGGCGGTGGCCCTGGCCCCGTACGGCATCACCGTCGCCACGGTGGCCCCGGGCTTCGTGGAGACCGACATGACCACGGAGCACCTGCGCGGGGAGCGGGGCGCCGCCATCCGGGCGCAGAGCCCGTTCAACCGGGTGGCCCGCCCCGAGGAGATCGCCGCCGCCGTCCACTGGCTCGCCTCCCCGCAGGCGGAGTGGGCCTCCGGCACCATCGTCGACCTGAACGGTGCCTCCTACCTGCGCAGCTGAGCGTCACCAGCGGGCGAGGCGGGTGGCGAGCACCGCGAGGGCGGCCACGCCGGCCGTCGAGGTGCGCAGCACCGACGGGCCCAGGCGGACGGCGCGGGCCCCGGCCCCGGTGAAGGCGTCCAGCTCGCTGTCGGCGATCCCGCCCTCCGGCCCGACGACCAGCACGATCTCGCCCGTGGCCGGCAGTTCGGCGGTGGTCAGCCGCTCCTGCGCCTCCTCGTGCAGCACGAACGCCGCGGCGGCCCCGCCGATGCGACGCGTGACCCGGGCGGTGGACTCGTCCGGCGTCCCCGCCACCACGGGCAGCCAGGCGCGGCGGGCCTGCTTGGCCGCCTCCCGGGCGGTCGCCGCCCACTTCTCCCGCGCCCGTACGCCCCGGTCGCCGCGCCACTGGGTGACCGAGCGGGCCGCCGCCCAGGGGACGATCTCGTCCACCCCGACCTCGGTCATCGCCTGCACGGCCAGCTCGCCCCGGTCGCCCTTGGCGATGCCCTGCACCACGACCAGGCGCGGGACGGACGCGTCGACGTACCCCCGGGAGGTGATCTCCAGGTCGAGGGTGCCGCGGCCGACGGCGGTGACCACGGCGGCGGCGGTGCCGCCCCGCCCGTCGGCGAGCAGCAGTTCCTCGCCGACGCGGAGCCGCTGCACGGTGGCGGCGTGGTGCCCCTCGGGGCCGTCGAGGGTCAGCCGGTCGGCGGTGGGCAGCGACTCGACCAGGAACAGCGGCGCGGACACGATGATCAGGCTAGCCGCCCCGGCGGCCGCCGGGGCGGCTAGGGCGGCGGAGCCGACCGGAACCGCGAGGCCCGCGGCGCCGACCACGGGCCACGCGGGCCGCGGAGCCGACCGGGCCGCAGAACAGTCCTACACCCGCGACGAGTTGCTCGACCTGATACCCACCCAGGGCCTTCTCACCCGGCTCCCGCCGGAGAGACTGGCGGAGG
>NZ_JBFAAF010000073.1:0-35602 GCF_040639595.1 Micromonospora sp. NPDC023814 | reverse complement strand
GCACCGGGCCGGCCTGCCCGCCACCTCCATCGCCTGGGGACTGTGGGAACACACCACCGGCATGACCGCCCACCTACAACACCGCGACCGCGCCCTGGCTACGGAGCACGCCCTGGCCCTGCTCGATGCCGCGATCGGGGGGCACCACCCCGCCGTCGTCGCCGCCGACCTCGATCCCGCCGCGCACGCCACGCCCCTGCTCCAGGAACTCCGGCGTGGCCGGGCCACCCACCGTCCGCGCAAGACGGCCGTGACGGGCGACGGGCAGACGCTGACCGACCAGCTCGCCGGCCTCGACGCCGGCGAACGCCGACGGAACCTGCTGCGGATCGTCCGCTCCGAGGTCGCCGCGGTCCTCGGCCATCGCGACGCCGAGGACGTCGACGCGGACGCGCAGTTCGCGGCGCTCGGCTTCGACTCGCTCACCGCCGTCGAGCTGCGCAACCGCCTCGGTGCCCGGACCGGTCGGATCTTCCCGGCCACGCTGACGTTCGACCATCCGACGCCAGCCGCGCTCGCCGAGCACCTCGACGGGGTACTCGGTGGCGGTCCCGCCGCACCCGTACCCGTACCTGCGCCCGCGCCTGGCGCCGGTGGCGGCGTCGACGATTCGCTGAGCGCCCTGGTGCTGCGGGCCTACCGCACCGGGGACGCCGAGCGGGCCGACGCGCTGGTCCGGGGCATGGCCTCCTTCCGGCCCTCGTTCCGGACCGCCGCCGAGGTCACCGACCGGCCGCGGCTCGTGCGGCTGGCCGCACCCGGCGGTCCGGGACCGCACGTCGTCTGCGTGCCGTCGTTCGCCTGGAAACCGTCGGTATACCAGTACGCCGGCCTCGCCGCCGCTCTACGGTCCGCCGCGTCCGTGTCGGTGCTGACCCTGCCCGGCTTCCGGCCCGGCGAACCGCTACCGGCCGACCTCGACGCGCTCGTCGACCTGCACCGCGCCGTGCTGGAGGCCGAGGCGCCGACCGGGTCGATCGTGTTCGCCGGGCACTCCACCGGCGGGCAGCTCGCCGCGGCGCTGGCGCACCGGTGGGAGAAGGCCGGCCTTGTCATGCTGGACACCTGCTGGTGGCCTGAGCGCGCCAGCGAGGAGTACGCGGCCTGGTCGGCCGCGATCACCCGGCACCTGATCGACCGCGCCGGCGTCCAGGACCGGCTCGGCGAGGAGTGGGGAGACGCGTGGGTCACCGCCCGCGCCCGGTACGGGGAGTTCGACCTCAGACCGGCTCCGATCTCCGCTCCCACCCTGCTCGTGCACGCTCAGGAACCGGTCGGTGCGGCAGTGCCGACGGAGACCGAGCGGGCCAGCTGGCCGCATCCGCACGAGGCGGTGACGGTGCCCGGCGACCACTTCACGATGCTGGAACGCGGCCACGTCGCCACCACGGCCGCGGCGGTCGACGCCTGGTTACGGCAGGGCTGAGCGATGGCCGGCCGCCACATGGAAGAGCCCCGCCGGTGTGCGGCGGGGCTCGTCCGGGATCGCCGGTCAGGTCAGCGCGGCGGTGAACCGGTCGTTGACCTCGCGACTGATATAGAAGACGCCCTTCTCCAGCTGGTCCGGCGTCCAGGTGACGCACGGCCGGTCGGGATAGGCCACGTAGCCGCCGCTGAAGACCTCGTTGCGGTTGCCGGACGGATCGAAGAAGTAGATGGTCTGCCCCCGGGTGATGCCGTGCCTGGTCGGCCCGACGTCGACCGGTACGTCGTCCATCGCCATCAGGTCACCGGCCCGCAGGATGTCGCTCCAGCTGCTCAGCTCGAACGCGAAGTGGTGGAGCTTGGCGTTCGGCCCCTTCAGGATCGCGATGTCGTGCACCGTGTTGCCTACGGTCAGCCAGGTGGCGATGCAGTCGGCGTCCGCGTCCAGCGACGTCGCCAGGCGCTCGCTGGGGTAGAAGTCCAGGACCTCCCGGAAGAACCGCTCCATCAGGTTGACGTCCTCGGCGGTGATGAGCGCGTGGTCCAGCCGCGGCGCGCCGATGCCCACCAGATGACGGGGGAAGACCTCCGGGTTGTGGGTACCGACCTCGGTGCCCAGCACAGTCATGTCGTGGTACAGCTCGACGACGTGCTCCGACGGCAGCACGATCCGGATGCCGTCGCTCACCTCGCGGTTCTCCCCGGCCGACATGCGCGACACGGCGCAGCCGAAGCGGGTCGCGCGGTCCTCGAAGCGCTCGATGTCCGCCGGGTCGGCGACCTTGAAACCGAACTTGGCGACGCCGACGCCGCCCTCCTCGAGGACGACCGAGTGATGGTCCCACTCGTCCCAGCCCTTGAAGTAGGCCGTGCCGTCCTCGACGAGAACGGGATAGAGACCCATCGTGTCGCCGTAGTGCTGCTTGGCCTTCTCCAGGTCGGTCACGCGGGCGTGGACATAACCCATTCTCAGTACACCCATGCTCTGGCTCCAATCGTGCGGGGCGGGTCAGTCCGTCAGGTGGGTCCTGGCGTACGTGGAAGGAAGGGGTTGGTGCGGCGGAGCCGGTCCTGGCGCAGCTCGACGACGACATCGCCGCACGGGACGGCGCGGCAGGTGAGGCAGGTTCCGGTCGCGCGTTCCTCGGCGGCGAGCACGGACTCGGCGACCGCGTCGTCGTACCGGACGCTGCCCGCGCGCAGATCCACCTTGCACATGCCGCAGCCGCCGCGCCGGCAGCCGACGGTGTGGGTGTACCCGGCCCGGGACAGCGCGGCCAGGATGGTCTCGCCGTTGGCCACCGGCACGGTCAGGCCGGTCGGCAGGACGACGACG
Organism: Micromonospora sp. NPDC023814; assembly: GCF_040639595.1. Taxonomy (NCBI): domain Bacteria; kingdom Bacillati; phylum Actinomycetota; class Actinomycetes; order Micromonosporales; family Micromonosporaceae; genus Micromonospora; species Micromonospora sp. NPDC023814. Next base: position 32,841 of record NZ_JBFAAF010000073.1, on the reverse strand, counting down.
GTGACGGTCATCCCGGCGTGCCGAACCGGGGGAACAGCCGTACGGCGTTGCCGTGGGAAATGGAGGTGCGCTGCTCGTCGCTGATGTCGGAATACTTGTCGAACTCGTCACTGAAATGCGTCACCGAGGGCAGGGGCGCATATGGCCAGTCGCTGCCGTAAACGATGTGCGTCGGGTCGGCGAAGGCCAGAAGTGACGGAAGTGAGACCGGGCTGGTCGACAACGCCGTGTCGAAGTAGAACTTCCGGAGATCCGCCAGATACGTATCCGGGGTCAATTCCATGTCGCGTCGGACATGGGCCATCCGGTGTGCCGCGTAGGGCACGAATCCGCCACCGTGTGAAAGGATGATCCGCATCCGTGTCCAGCGCCGCATCGCCCCGTGCCGGACCAGGTTGTGTACCGCGCGGCTGGTGTCGAGCAGAAAGTCGAGGAGAAACGGCGGCGCGCCGTCGAGGCCCGGCCCGGGCAGGTGCGACGGGTGGATCAGCACCACGGCGCCGCGTCGGTCGAGCTCGGTCATCACCGGGTCGAAGGCCGGATCTCCGAGGTACGCACCGCGCACGTTGGCGAGCAGGACCACCCCGTCGGCGCCCAGCACGTCGAAGGAGTGTGCGATCTCCGCCAGGGCTCCGTCGACGTCCGGCAGGGTCAGCGTGGCGAAGAAGCCGAACCGGTCCGGGCGGTCTTTTGCCTGTTCAGCGGCGTACTCGTTGACGTATCGGGCCTTGTCGCGCGCTTCGGCGTCGTCACCGAGGTGCACTCCCGGCGTGGAGACCGACATGACGCAGCTGCGTATGCCGTGATCGTCCATCATGGCGAGGGCGCCCTCGGCCGACCAGGCCGGCAGCGGCATCCCCCCGGCCGTCAGGCCCCTGTCGACGAGCCAGCGGGAGTAGCCCGGCGGCACGATGTGCTGATGGACGTCGATGCGATCTGTGCCGGTCACGTCGGTTCCTTTCGCGGCCACGACAAAGTCCCGAATGGTGCACGGGTAAATGGACGCGCGATATCGGCGAAAGTGCCCGGCGCGCGGCGATGAATGCGCATTCATCCGCTGTTGATTCGAGATCGCGCCCGATCGGGACCATCCTTGTCGCGGACCCGCGTCACGGTCGATATTCCCCGTGTGTTGGCGAGCCGGAAATCGGCCGCTGTGGCCCAGACGCTAGCAGTGGCCGGCGAGATCATCAATCAATGTGATCTCGATCACACCGCATATTGACCGCCGATTGGGGGCGGTGTACTGTCCATTCGCACAGGCCAATGGACCAATCGGCAGTCGCTGTCACGCCTGCGGGATCGATCGCCCCCGGAAGTGTGTCCTTCTGCTCCGCACTCGCTCAGGTCCGGGCGCATACGCGGTGCCGCATTGAGTTCGTGAATGCCGCGGGTCGCGAAGACCCGCAGGTCAGACCGGCGGCTTTCCCACGCGTCACCTGGCACAGCCTCCGTCATCCAGCGTCTCTCTGCGGGGAAGGGACCCCAACGTGCAGCATGAAGCCAGCGGTACGACCTCCGAACCGATCGCCATCGTGGGGATGGCGTGCCGGTTCCCCGGTGGTGTGAACTCACCCGCGGAGTTCTGGCGGCTGTTGACCGAGGGCCGCGGCACCGCCGGTGAGCTGCCCGACGGGCGCTGGGACGACTACCTGCGGTCGGATCCGGCCAACGCGGCCGCGCTGCGGGCGGTGAACCGCAACGGGTCGTTCCTGCATGACGTCGCCGGGTTCGACGCCGCGTTCTTCGGGGTCTCGCCCCGAGAAGCCGAGCTGATGGATCCGCAACAGCGGATGACCCTCGAGGTCAGCTGGGAGGCCCTCGAACACGCGGGTATCCCGCCCCGCGCCCTCGCCCACCACGACGCCGGCGTCTTCGTCGGGGTCGGCGCCGACGACTACGGCCGCCGGCTGCTCGAGGATCTGCCCGGCATCGAGGCGCGCACCGGGATCGGCGGCGCCTACTGCGCGGTGGCCAACCGGGTCTCCTACACCCTCGACCTGCGTGGGCCGAGCCTCGCTGTGGACACCGCGTGCTCCTCGTCGCTGGTCGCCATCCACCTGGCCTGCCAGAGCCTGTGGATGGACGAGACACCGGTCGCCCTCGCGGGTGGCGTCATGCTGATGGCCGGCCCGGGCCTGACGATGGTCCTCGACGCGGCCGGCGCCACGTCGCCGCGCGGGGTGAGCCGGTCGTTCGACGCCTCCGCCGACGGCTACGGCCGTGGCGAGGGCTGCGGGATGGTCGTGCTCAAGCGGCTCGGCGACGCGCGCCGCTCCGGCGACCGGGTGCTTGCCCTGATCCGCGGCGGTGGCATCCACCAGGACGGCCGCACGAACGGGATCATGGCCCCCAGCCAGGAGGCCCAGGAGCACCTGCTCCGCCGGGTGTACCGGTCGACCGGCATCCCGCCGGCCAGCGTCAGCTACGTCGAGGCGCACGGCACCGGCACCGAGCTCGGTGACCCGATGGAGGCCGGTGCGCTCGGCGCGGCGCTCGGCTCGGGATCCGGTCGGCAGACTCCGTTGCTGATCGGCTCCGTCAAGACCAACATCGGGCACCTGGAGGCCGGTGCTGGGGTGGCCGGTGTCATCAAGACGGTCCTGGCGCTCCAGCACGGCCAACTGCCCGCCACCCTGCACCTGACCGAACCCAACCCGAAGATCGACTGGACGGGCACCGGGTTGCGGGTGGCCGACCGCCTCCAGGACTGGCCGCGCGGCGACCAGCCGCGCCGTGCCGGGGTCTCCGGATACGGCTACGGCGGCACCATCGCCCACCTGATCCTCGAGGAGGCGCCGGCGTCCAAGCCGACCGACGCCGTCGGCGGCGACACCGGCGTGCCCCGCGTCTACCCGATCTCCGCCGCGACCGGCACCGGGCTGGCCCGAGCCGCCGGCCGGCTGGCCGCCTGGCTCGACGGTGACGGCGCGGCCGCACCGCTCGGCGCGGTCGGGCACACCCTCGCGGTACGCCGCAGCCACCTCAGCCACCGCGCCGCGGTCGTCGCGGCGGACCGGCCCGCGCTGGTCGCCGGGCTCACCGCGCTCGCCGAAGGGCGGCCCGACGCACCGGTCAGCGGCGTCACCCACGAGCCGTCCGACAGCGCGGCCGTCTGGGTCTTCTCCGGCCACGGCTCACAGTGGATCGGCATGGGCCGCGAGTTGCTCCAGGCGGAGCCCGCGTTCGGCAAGGTGCTCGACGACCTCGACCCCGTCTTCACCGCCGAGATCGGATTCTCGCCCACCGAGGTGATGGCCAGCGGCGAATACGGCGGCGTCGACATGATCCAGCCACTGATCTACGCGATGCAGGTGGGCCTCGCCGCGGTCTGGCAGGCCAACGGCGTCCGCCCCGCGGCGGTGATCGGCCACTCCGTCGGCGAGATCGCCGCCGCCGTCGTCTCCGGAGTGCTCAGCCCGCTCGACGGCGCGCGGCTGGTCTGCCGCCGGTCGGTCCTGCTCCGCCAGGCCGCCGGCGCCGGCGCGATGGCGATGGTCGCCCTGGGATTCGACGAGGTCGCCGAGCGACTCGCCGGACACACCGACGTGGTGGCCGCGATCGCCTCCTCCGGCAGCTCCACCGTCGTCTCCGGCGAGCCCGAAGCGGTCCGTGCCCTCGTGGCGGAGTGGGGGGCCGAGGTCGCGGTGCGCACCGTCGACTCGGATGTGGCGTTCCACAGCCCGCAGATGGACCCGCTGCTGGCCGCGCTGCGCGCCGCTGCCGACGGCCTTGTGATCCGGCCGCCGGCGTTGCCGCTGTACACCACCGCGCTCACCGACCCCCGCGACGACGCGCCCCGCGACGGCGCGTACTGGGCGGCCAACCTGCGCAACCCGGTGCTGCTGCACACGGCTGTCCTCGCGGCCGCCGCCGACGGCCACCGCACGTTCCTGGAGGTCTCGCCGCACCCGGTCGTAACGCACTCGATCCGCGAGTCGCTCGACGCCGCCGGGATCGACGGCACGGTCCTCGTCACGCTGCGGCGCAACCGGCCCGAGCAGCTGACGTTCCTGGAGAGCCTGGCCGCGGCGCACTGCGCCGGGGTACCGGTCGGCTGGGAGGACATCTACCCCGGCGACGACCTCGCCGAACTGCCGCCGCGCGCCTGGGAACACCGTTCCTACTGGGCGACCAACACCCCGCGGCTGGCCGCCCTCGGCGACCGGCACGACCCGGCGAGCCACACCCTGCTCGGCGGGCGGACCGTGGTCAACGGCGTCACTCCGGCGCAGCTGTGGCACACCTACCTCGACCTGGCCAGCCGCCCCTACGACGGTGACCATCCCGTGCAGGGCGTGGAGATCGTGCCGGCGGCGGTGCTGCTGAGCACGTTCCTGGCGGCGGGGTCGGCCGATGCGCTCACCGAGGTGGCGTTGCGCACCCCGGTGACGGCCGACACGCTGCGGGAGATCCAGGTGGTGCGCCAGGGCGACGTGGTCAACCTCGCCTCCCGCCTGGTCGATCCGGAGGCCGGGGACGGCCCGCGAGACGAGGCGTGGCTGGTGCACACGACCGCGCGGACCGGTCCTGCCGGTGCGCCGCCGCCGCCGGGCCCGGACGGCCCGACCATCCCGCTGGATCCCGGTTTCGTCGTCGAGCGCCTCGCCGAACTCGACGTTCGCGGCATGGGATTTCCCTGGCAGGTCACCAGTCTGGCGCGGACCCCCGACGGCGGGCTGCGTGCCGAGGTCGACGCGCCCGGCAGCGGCATCGGAGCCGGGCGCTGGGCCTGTGTCCTGGACGCCGCGCTGTCCATCGCGTCCGTGGTCTTCCCCGGCGAACCGGTGCTGCGGATGCCCGCGGCGATCCGTGGTCTCACCGTCACCGGTGAGCCGCCCGCGCGGGTGATCGTGCACGCGCGGCCCGCCCCCGGGCCCTCGGGTGCGGACACTGCCGAGGTTGCCGTCACCGCGCCGGACGGCACGCTCGCCGTCGTCCTCACCGGGCTGCGGTACGGCGTGCTCGACGGTGATCCGCGGGCCGAGGCCAGCCCCGGGCGGCTCGCCTTCGACCTGGCGTGGCGGCCGATCCCGCTGCCCGCGTCCCCGCCGTCGCTCCACCTCGTGGTCCTCGGTGATCCGTCGCTCGCCAGGCTGCTGGAGGTGCCGCTCGCGACGCAGACCCCGCAGCAGCCCGGCACCGTGCTGGTGGCCCCGCCTCCCGGCACCGCAGCCGCCGACGCGTCGGCCCAGGTCCTTCGAGCGGTACGGGCCATGGCCGCGCTGCCGCCCGGTGGCGGGCGCGTATGGGTCGTCACCCGGGGCGTGCGTGCGGGTTCGGCCGCGTCGCTGGGGCTGTCCGCGCTGTGGGGACTCGGCCGGATCCTCGTCACGGAGTACCCGGACATCATGGGTGGCATCGTGGACCTGCCGGAGGCACTGACGGCCGCGACGGCACCGGCCCTGCGCTCGGTCCTCGGCGCACCGTCCGGTCCGGACCTGCTGTCGGTCGACGACGGCGCCGTCCACGCCGCCCGGCTCACCCCGCTCGACGGACCGCCGGTGCGGCCCACGTTCGAGTGCCGGTCCGACGCGACGTACCTCATCACCGGCGGCCTCGGTGTCCTGGGTCTCGAAGTCGCACGGTGGCTGGTCAACCGGGGCGCGCGGCGGCTCGTGCTGGCCGGCCGCACGGCGCTGCCGCCCCGCGAGCGCTGGGACGACGTCGATCCGCAGCAGCGGGCGCGCATCGACGCGGTGCGATCGCTGGAGGCGGCCGGCGTCACCGTCCGCACGCTCGCCCTCGACGTCGCCGACACCGACGCGCTCCGGCAGGCGCTGCGGCCGGACGTCCTCGGCCTGCCCCCCGTCCGCGGCGTCGTGCACGCCGCCGGGGTGGTGGACAACCAGTTGGCCGACCAGGTCGACGACGCCGCGCTGGCCCGTGCGCTGCGGCCCAAGGCCGACGGCGCGCTCGCCCTGCACACCGTGTTCCCGCCCGGCACGCTGGACTTCCTCGTGCTGTTCTCCTCCGCTGGCCACCTGCTGGGCCTGCCCGGCCAGGCCGCGTACGCCGCGGCCAACGCGTTCCTCGACGGGCTCGCCCGGCACCGGCGGGCCGCCGGGGACGCCGCGGTGACGAGCTACGCCTGGACGTCGTGGCGTGGCCTGGGCATGTCGACCTCGTCGGTGCTCATCGACGGTGAGCTCGCCGCCCGCGGCACCGCCGACATCACGCTGCGGGAGGCCTTCCGGGTCTGGGAGTACGCCCACCGGCGCGACAACGGATTCGTGGCTGTCCTGCGGCCGATCCCGGTGCCTGTCGGCGGCGGGCGCCCGCCGCTGCTGGCGGACCTGACCGTCGAGGCACCGACGTCGGCGGACCTCGACTCGCAGGCGCCGGCGTGGGCGGACCTCGACGGCACCGAACTGACCGAGCACATGGTCCAGGCGGTCCGTTCCGTCGTCGCCGGTGAGATGAAGGCAGCCGAGACCGACGTCGACCCGCACCGGCCGCTGCTGGAGATGGGCCTGGACTCCATCATGGCCGTCTCCATCCGGCGCCGGCTCGAGCAGGGACTGCGGCTCAGCCTGCCCAGCACGCTGCTGTGGCGCCACCCGACCGTCACCGCCGTCGCCGGCCACCTCGCCGACCTCGCGGCGGCCGGGCGCCCCACCACCGAACCGACGTCCTGACTGAGGAGCCGCTGCCGTGACCACTGACCCACCCACCACACGACCGTTCACCGGAGCCGAATACCTGGAGAGCCTCCGCGACGGCCGCGAGATCTACCTGTACGGGGAGCGCGTCGACGACGTGACGAGGCACCCCGCATTCGCCAACCCGGCCCGGATGACCGCGCGGCTCTACGACGCGTTGCACGACCCGGCCCGCCGCGACGTCGTCACCGCGCCGACCGACAGCGGCACCGGGTTCACCCACCCGTTCTTCCGGACCCCCCGCACGGTCGACGACGTGGTCGCCGACCGGGCCGCCATCGCCGAATGGGCAAGGCTCTCCTACGGGTGGATGGGCCGCAGCCCCGACTACAAGGCTGCTTTCCTGGGCACGCTGGGCGCCAACGCGGACTTCTACGCGCCGTACGAGGACAATGCCCGTCGGTGGTATCGCGAGTCCCAGGAGAAGGTCCTCTACTGGAACCACGCGATCGTGCAGCCCCCGGTCGACCGTCACCTGGCCGCGGACGCCGCGAAGGACGTCTTCGTGCACGTGGAGAAGGAGACCGACAACGGTCTGGTGGTCAGTGGCGCCAAGGTGGTCGCCACGGGCTCGGCGCTGACCCACTTCAACTTCATCTCCCACTATGGTCTGCCGATCAAGGAGCGTGAGTTCGCGCTCGTGGCGACCGTGCCGATGGGCGCGCCCGGGCTCAAGCTGATCTGCCGCCCGTCGTACTCGGCCACCGCCTCGGTGATGGGCAGCCCGTTCGACTACCCGCTGTCCAGCCGACTGGACGAGAACGACACGATCTTCATCCTGGACAAGGTCCTGATCCCCTGGGAGAACGTGTTCCTCTACGGCGATCCGGAGCAGGTCAGCACGTTCGTGCCGCGCTCGGGCTTCCTGGAGCGGCTGACGTTCCAGGGTTGCATCCGGCTCGCCGTGAAGATCGACTTCATCGCGGGCCTGCTGCTGAAGGCACTCGACATGACCGGCACCGGCGGATATCGGGGCGTGCAGACCCGGGTCGGTGAGGTCCTCGCCTGGCGCAACATGTTCTGGGCGCTGAGCGACGCCGCGGCCCGCAACCCGCAGGAGTGGAAGGGCGGCGCCCTGCTGCCCCGGCTCGACTACGGCCTGGCGTACCGGTGGTTCATGACCGTCGGGTACCCGCGGATCCGGGAGATCATCGAGCAGGACGTCGCCAGCGGCCTCATCTACATCAACTCCAGTGCGGAGGACTTCGAGAACCCGGAGATCCGGCCGTACCTCGACCGCTTCCTGCGCGGTTCGGCCGGACAGACGGCCGTCGACCGGGTGAAGCTGATGAAGCTGCTGTGGGACGCCGTCGGCACCGAGTTCGGCAGCCGCCACGAGCTCTACGAGCGCAACTTCGCCGGCAACCACGAGAACGTGCGCGCCGAAATCGTGACCGTGCAGGAGATGACCGGCCAGCTCGACGGCTACCGGGGCTTCGCCGAGCAGTGCCTGGCCGAATACGACCTCTCCGGCTGGACCGCGCCCGACCTGGAGTCCTACGACGATCTGCGGGCGCTGCGCAAAGAACTGTGGAAGCGGAGCTGACGTGGCGACCCCGTACTTCGGGCACGTGATCGCGGGGATGGAGACCCCGCCGGACGACGGTCCGCGGGCACCCTCCATCGACCCGTTCACCCGCCGGCCCTGGGCGGCCGCCGCGGCCGGCGACCACACCGTCGCAGCGCGGGCGGTCGCCGCGGCCCGTACCGCCTTCGACTCCGGGCCGTGGCCAGGCATGGGCTTCACCCGGCGCGGCGTCCTGCTGCACCGCCTCGCCGACCTGGTCGAAGAGCACGCCGAGGAACTGGCGCTCGCCGACACGCGCGACATGGGCAAGCCGATCAGCGACAGCCGCGGCAAGGACGTACCCCGGGCCGCGCAGAACCTGAGGTTCTTCGCCGACCACGCCCGGCTCGGCGCGGCGGAGACCTACCCCATGGACAGCGGCCACCACGCCTACAGCCGTTTCGAACCGGCCGGTGTGGTGGTTGCGGTAAGCCCCTGGAACTACCCGCTGATGCTCGCCACCTGGAAGATCGCGCCAGCCCTCGCCTGGGGCAACACCGTGGTCCTCAAACCGTCGGAGGAGACACCGGCGTCGGCAACCATCCTGGCGCGGCTCGCGATCGAAGCCGGCCTGCCGCCGGGCGTACTCAACGTGGTGCACGGCACGGGCGACGCCGTCGGGAAGCCACTCGTCACCGACCCACGGGTCGACCGGGTCACCTTCACCGGCGGCACGGCAACCGGCCGGGCGATCGCCGCCGCGGCTGCCGCCAACCTGACACCCGTCAGCCTGGAACTCGGCGGCAAGGGCGCCAGCGTGGTCTTCGCCGACGCCGACCTCGACCAGGCTGTTGCCTGGTCGATCAAGGCGATCTTCACCAACGCCGGCCAGATCTGCCTCGCCGGCAGCCGACTGCTCGTCCAACGCGACATCTACGACGCGTTCCTGTCCCGGTTCGTCGCGGCGGCCGAGGCGCTGCCGGCCGGCGACCCGTCCGACCCGGCGACCCGCTTCGGTCCGCTCGCCTCGGCCGGACACCACCGAGCCGTCCTTCAGCACGTGCTCCGGGCGGAGGAGGCCGGCGCCCGGGTGGTGACCGGCGGTGCGGGCGAGGGCTGGACCGTGCGGCCCACGGTGCTCACCGGCGTCGGCACGGACACCGCCGGGTGGCGCGAGGAGATCTTCGGCCCCGTGGTGACCGTGACACCGTTCACCGACGAGAAGGACGCGGTGCGCCTCGCCAACGACACCCGGTACGGCCTGAACGCCATGCTCTTCACCAGCGACCTGTCCCGGGCGCACCGGGTAGCCGGCCGCCTGCGCGCCGGCACCGTCTGGGTCAATTGTTTCTTCGTCCGAGACCTGCGCGCGCCGTTCGGCGGGGCCGCGGAGTCCGGGATCGGCCGCGAAGGCGGCGCGTTCAGCCGTGATTTCTTCACCGAGCCCAAGGCCGTCGTGATCCAGGTCGATGAAGGGGACCGCCCGTGAGTCACTCCGAGGAAGGTATCCGCTACCTCACCGCCGCCGACGTCACCGGGCTCGTCAGCCGGATCGACGTGCCGGCCGTCATCCGCCAGACCCTGCTGGCCTACGCCAAGGGTGCCGCGGGGCTGTCCCCTGAGGCCGCCCTGCGCTGGACGACCGGCTCCGGGCACGCCGCGCGCAGTCTCATCCTGCCGGGGTGGGCCGACGGGGCGTACGGCTGCAAAATCATCAACGCCTCACTGGGAAACGTGGAGCGGGGCCTGCCCCGGGCGGCCGGTCTGGTCGTGCTCGACGACCCGGAGACCGCACGGCCCGTCTGCATCATGGAGGGCGCCCGGATCAGCGCCCTGCGCACCGCGGCCACCTCGGTCGTCGCCGTCACCGCCGTCCGCGAGCCGGCCGCCGTGACGCGGCTGGCGTTCCTGGGCTGTGGCCGGCAGAGCGAGACACACCTCGAACTGCTCGCGCCGCTCACCCCGGCCCTGCGTGAGGTGCGCCTGTTCGACCTCGACGCGGGCCGCGCCGGGCACTTCGCCGCCCGATGCCGCGACCTGCTCGGCACGGGCCGGCAGATCCGGGTGACATCGACGGCCCGGGAGGCGGTCGAGGGTGCCGGGCTGACCGTCGCGGCCACGACCACCACTGAGCCGTACGTGGACCTCGACTGGGTGCCGCCCGGCGGGACGTTCGTCAACGTCTCGCTCGACGACGCCACCGAAGGGCTGCTGCTCGGCGCCGACCACCTCATCGTCGACGACTGGGAGTTGGTCCGCACCGACGACCATCGCCTGCTCGGCCGGTTGGCCGCCGCGGGCCGGGTGGTCGGTCCGGACGACCCCGCACCGGACGGATCGCGCCGGGTCGACACCGAGATCCCGCGTCTGCTCGCGGGGGAGTACACCCGCCGGGTCACCGCCACCGACCGCGTGGTCATCAACCCGTTCGGCATGGGTGTCAGCGACATCGGGCTCGCCGCCGCCGTTTTCGACCTCGCGCGCCGAACCGGTGGCGGCACGCTCCTGCCGTGCTGATGCCGCCGCCGTCACCGCCTCCCGGCGCCGAGGTGTCCCCGCTGGACACCCCGCAACTGCGTCCCGTCCTGGGCACCTTCGCCACCGGGGTCACCATCGTCACCGTCGGCGGGACTGACCCGCACGGGATGACAGCCAACTCCTTCACCTCCGTCTCGCTCGACCCGCCCCTCATCCTGATCTGCCTCGAGAAGAGCACCCGCACCCTTGACGGCGTCGTGGCGGCCGGGACCTTCGCGGTCTCGGTCCTCGCCGCCGACCAGGACGCGGTGGCGCGGCACTTCGCCCGTCGCATGCGCCCCAGCGGTCCGGCCGGCTTCGGCGGGGTGCCGTGCGTCGACGGCCCGCACACCGGCGCGCCCCTGGTGCGCGACGCCGCCGCCTGGCTGGAGTGCGCCCTGTGGCGCACCTACGACGGCGGTGACCACGCCATCGTGGTGGGCCGTCTGTTGTCCGTACGCCGCGTCCACGACCGCCCCCCGCTGCTGTTCTACTGCGGACAGTTCCACCATGGGCCCATTACGGCAGCGTCAGCTTGAGTCGCTGCCGACGCCGGCCTGGACCCTCGCGACATCGCGGACTCGGGTCAGTGCGGGAAGACCCGGGGCGTGCGCCGCTCGATCTCGTCGCGGAACTCCTCGATCCGAGACGCCACCTGCCGCATGCCCACGGTGTGCTCCAGGCGGTCGAGGTAGAGCGAACGGCGGGCCAGACCGTCGAGGTCGAAGCTGAAGTAGATCGCCATCAGCGGGTTGACGAACAGTGTGCTGCCCCGGGTGCGGCGGGTCACGTGTACGTCTCCGTCAGCGCCACGGGTGGCGGCGGCGATCCACGCCGAGCGTGTCGACTAGGTGTCGGTAGGCGGCGCGCAGCGGCTGCACGCCCACCCTCGGGAAGGCGTACACGGTGCACGGCTGGTCGCTGGCGGCGAGCCAGCGGGCCAGCGCGCGTTCCGGGAAGTAGTCGTCCGGACCGGCGGTGTCCGGGGTGACGGCGGCGACGTTCTCCGCCTGCCAGGCACCGGGCCTCCTCAGGCGATCGTGGCGGGAGCGTCCGGGGCCGCCGGGGCAGGATCGGCGTACGCGGCGGCGACCGTGGCCCGGTCGAAGACCCGCCAGGTCACCGCGATGACCGCCAGGGCCACCACGAGCCCCACCCAGTACGGCGCGGTCAGCCCGAACCGGGCGGCGACCACCCCGCCGAGCAGCGCGCCGAGGCAGTTGCCGCCGGCGGCGATGAACAGCGTCGTGCTGCCCACCCGGCCCTGCAGGGCGGACGGGGTCAACCGCTGACGCAGCGAGTTGGCCACCATGTTCCACAACGCGCCGTGCACCCCGAATGCGAACAGCGCCACCCCGACGACCACCGCGCTGCGGGACGCGGCCAGCGCCAGGTGCAGCCCCGCCTCGATCAGCAGGCCGATCCGGATGGTCCATGTCGCGGTGACCGTGGCGACGAGCCGGTCCCCGACGACCGAGCCGAGCAGCCCACCGACCGCGAGGCAGGTGAAGAGGGCGCCGTACCCGACCGAACCGAGGCCCAGCCGTTGCGTGGCGAGCAGCACCAGCACCGCGAGGGCCGCGGTGAGGGTGAGGTTGAGCAGCCCGATCAGCAGGGTCATGGTGCGCAGCAGCCGGTGGGAGAGTAACCAGCGGAAGCCCTCGGCGACCTCCGCGCGCACCGAGCGGCGTCCGCCCGTCTCCGACGTTCCGCGGTACGACCCGGCCATCAGGCCCACGAGGAGGGCGCTGAGGGCGTACGTGCCGGCGTTGACGCCGAACGGGATGGCGGCCGCCACCACGAAGAGGAACCCGCCGAGCGGCCCGGCGACCATGTTGTGCATGACTGTGGTGCCCGCGCCCAGCCAGCCGTTGGCCCGTTCCAGCCGCGACCGCGGAACCACCGCCGGCAACACCGCCTGGGCGGCCGTGCGGAACACCACCTCACCGGCGTTCACGACGAACAGCACCGCGTACAGCAGCGCCACCCCGGCCCGACCGGTGACGATCGCGGCGGCCAGCACCGCCAGGGCGGCGACCCGTACCCAGTCGACGGCGATCATCAGCCGGCGCCGGTCGACCCGGTCCGCGAGGACCCCGCCGGGCAGCGAGAACAGCAACCACGGCAGCCACGCCACCGCGGCGCCTGCCGACACGACCAACGGGTCGTCGGTCTGCGACGCCACGTACAGCGGAGCCGCCACCGTCGCCATCCCGCTGCCCAGCGCCGACGTGGTGCTGGCCGCCAAGAGCCGGGCGAAGCGCCCGCCGAGTCGTTCGCCCCCGATTGCCGTCACGGCGAGCGAACCTACCAGCGGCTGCCGGTTCTCTCCGACCGGATTAGGGGGCCGGATCCTGCGCGGCGGCTGGCCGTCGGGCGTCTGGGCGGCTGGCCGCCGTGCAGGCGTTCGCGGCGCACGCGGACACCCCGGTCATCCGAAGCGGCGCCACGCGTCGTCGGCCACCGCGTCGACGCTGCGGCCCGCCGAGGCCAGGTCCGCTGCGGTGAACTGTTCCGGCTCACCCGCACGCCGGCGAACCGCTCGTCGCGCGAGATCGGCGTACGCGGGGAACAGTTCCGCGAGGTACTCGGCGGCGGCCGTCTTCGAGATGACGTCCTGGTGGGCCAGCGTGTGGTGCAGTCGTGCGGGGCCGAGCACGAACCAGCTGACGGTGTCGGCGTCCACGACCTGACCGGGTGGCACGTCGGCCAACGCGGCCGGGATCGTCGCCGCCGTCGCCTTCCAGTACTCCCGCAGGTTGTCGAGGTTGTACCGGCGCAGTTGCTCCTGGTCGGCCCGTATCCTCAGGTCCGCGACGGCCGGTCCACGCACCGGGATGCCGTATCGCTGCAACGTCAACCACAGCACCGGAGTGAGCTCGCCGCACGGCCGGTCGGGCGTAAACCGGCCGTTCACCACGAACGGCACGATCCGGTTGTCGATCGGCCAGACCTGCGCCAAGGCCGGCTCGAGATAGACGCCGTCCAGACGGGGCGACCCCGGCATCTCGCTGTGGATCCTCGCGAGCTGGGTCAGATCGCCACCGGTGGCCGGCCGCGACGTGAGGATCACCGTGTCCACGTCACTGGCGTGCGGCTGCCAGGCGCCGAGCGCAGCGGAGCCGACGACGTAGAGGCCCCGCACATAGCCCGGCAGGTCCTGATCGACCTTCGCCAGGTAGACCCGCGTCAGGTCCTGGATCATGCCGGCGACCGTAGCAGTGCCGCACGGAACTCGATCGCCTCGGCGTACCTCCGCTTCGGCCGGAGCCGGGGATGCGACAGAACGCTGGGCCTGGCACGGCCGGTTCAATACCGTCCGTCGTATTGGGCGGCGGTTACCTGGCGCCGGACACCCGATGCGGCTGTCGCCCCCTGAGGGGATGGATGACCATGACCGAGCCGTTCTCGCGCGCCGAGCGGTGGGTGCGCATCGAAGACCTGGTGAGGCAGGGCGAGATGCTCAGCCAACCCGACCTGGTGGTGCGGCAGGACAACGGTGGGGGCGACATAGCGCCGGCCGATGCGCCCGGCCCCAAGGCGATAAGGGTCGACGGATACCTCAAGATCGTGCAGAGCAACGGTTACATCGCCCACGTCACGCTGCACCAGGACGGGCAGCAGGTGTGGGGCACCGCGAACCACTCGGGAAACGTCCGGTGCGACAACGTCACGGGCACCGTCGTGGGCGAGCAGCTCTCGATGACCATCGCGTGGAACAACGGCACCCGAGGCATCTACACCAGCCGTCTCCACCTGGAGGACGGGCCCTTCACGACCTTCGGCCAGGGAATCATGCGGGGCGACACGTACGACGAGCTTCACCCGGACGTGCGCGCCACCTGGGAGGTCCACGATCGGGTGTTCACCCGCCTGGACCACATGTAGTCGGCCCCTCCGCGCCACTCGGCGCCGTCGGGTCGTCGCCATGCCCGGCGCGGGCGACCCGGCACGCGCCGTTGCCGTGGTCCCGCTGTCGCCCGACCAGCCCACCTCGGCTCAGAACAGCGTCGACGGTCCGACCGGGATCGGCTCGGGCAGCGGTTCGACCTCCGGCAGGCGCGCCCGGATCTCGTCGTGGAACCTGCGGGCGAGGTCGGGCGCGTCGGCGTTGTCCGGGGTGTGCACGAACATGGTCGGGGAGCGGCCCTCGCGCAGCCAGCCGGTCACGACGTCGAGCCACGGTTGCCAGCCCTCGACCGTCCGGGCGGGGTCGTCCCGGCCGAGGTACCGGACGATCGGCCGGTCGGTCAGCGCGCGGGTGCGCAGCGGCGTACGTGGCTTCCTGGTCCACGCCTCCCGTTCCGCGTCGCTGGTCGGCGGCTGGCGGAAGAACGCGGTGGTGTCGAACGGGACCCACTCCGCGCCAACCGTGACGAGCGTGTCCTCCAGGATCCGCGCCGCCCGCGGGTCGTCGAAGAACGCGGGGTGGCGGACCTCCACGGCGTACCGGTGGGTGGTGGGCAGCCCCCGCAGGAAGCGGGCGAGCGCCGGCACGTCGGCGGGAGCGAACGAGCCGGGCAACTGGACCCAGAGGGCGTGGGCCCGTGGGCCGAGGGGTTCGATCGCGTTCAGGAAGACCCGGAGTTCCTCGTCGGCGCCGGTGAGCCGGCGTTCGTGCGTGACCGTCTTGGGCAGCTTGAGCACGAACCGGAAGTCGGGGTCGGTCTGCCGCGCCCACGACGCCACCGTCTCCCGGGCCGGGGTCGCGTAGAAGGTGGTGTTCCCCTCGACCGCGGTGCACCAGCCGGCGTACGCGCGCAGCCGCTCGTGGGCCGGCAGCGGATGCGCCAGGAAGCGTCCCTGCCAGGACTTGTGCGTCCACATCGCGCACCCCACGTGCAGGCGCATCCGATCCTCCCACCGCTCGACGGCCCGCGCGGGGCAGGCCCGCGCCCGGGTACGGTATCCGGCCGTGCGACCCGGCTCCGCGCACACCCGCCGGCTCGGCCTTCGGCTCGCGCCCGACGTCGGGCCGTCCGCCCCTCGCGTGTTCCCCGACCCGCCGTCGGCCGCCCC
Source organism: Micromonospora sp. NPDC023814 (assembly GCF_040639595.1). Taxonomy (NCBI): domain Bacteria; kingdom Bacillati; phylum Actinomycetota; class Actinomycetes; order Micromonosporales; family Micromonosporaceae; genus Micromonospora; species Micromonospora sp. NPDC023814. Next base: position 17,136 of record NZ_JBFAAF010000073.1, on the reverse strand, counting down.
AGGGCAGCGGCATGGGGGTGTCGGCCGTCAGTGGTCGAGGAGTCGCACGCCGACGTAGGCGGCGGCGGCCACCAGGACCCAGCTCGCCAGTCCCAGTGCCAGGGTGCGGCCGCCGGTGCGCCGGAGGGTCGGCAGGTGGATGCCGGTGCCGAGCCCGAACAGCGCGGCGACGAGGAGCACGTGCTGCACGTGACGCGCGGCGTCCGCCAGCGGGTCCGGGACCAGTGGGGTGCTGGCGAGGCCGACCGCGACCAGGAAACCGACGACGAACAGCGGCACCGCGGGTGGCCGGCGGCCCGACCCGCCCGGTGCCCCTCCCGCGGCGCGGCGCGCGGTGACGGCCACCGCGGCCACGAGAGGCGCGAGGAGCGCGACCCGCGCCAGCTTCACCGTGACGGCGGTGGTGAGCGCACCGGGCACCTGGTTGGCGGTGGCCACCGTCTGCCCGACGTCGTGGACGCTGGCGCCGACCCATTCGCCGAACGCGACCGGGTCCAGGGCCAGCGGGCCGCGCAGCAGCGGCAGCAGGGCGATCGCGAGGGTGCCGCACAGTGTGACCAGCGCCACCGCGGCGGGGACGTCGTCGTCCTCGGTGTCCGTCACCTTCTCCATCGCCGCGATCGCGGAGGCGCCGCAGATGGAGAAGCCGGTGGCGACCAGCAGCGAGCGGGCGCGGGACACGCCGAGCAGTCGTCCGAGCAGCCGGGTGCCGGCGAAGGTGATCGCGACGGTGCCCACCACCACGGCGAGGCCGGGGACGCCGATCTGCGCCAGGTCGCCGAGGCTCAGTTGCAGGCCGAGGAGCACCACCGCGAGCCGCAGCAGGGGTCCGGAGGCCAGCCGGGTGCCGGCACGAAACACCGGGCGGTGCACGCCGAGATTGACCACGACCATCCCGAGCGCCACGGCGACCGTCGACGTGGGCACGGCCGGCAGCATGCGCGTGACGGCGAACGCCACCGCGGTGGCCGCGGCGACCAGGAGCAGTCCGGGGACGGCGGCCGGCAGCCGGCGCGGTTCCGGCCCGGGTGGATGCGCTCGATCGTTCCCGCACCGGCGCCCAGCGCCGCGTGTCGTGAGGGTGGGTCTGCTCGGGTCTTCGTCGACCACCGTGCCTCCCGAAAAGTGAGATCTCGTTGACAGTGCAGCAGCGATGGCCGGGCCGGTAGGTGGCTCAGTGTGATGGGCTCATCAGGGCGGCTGATGGGTCGGCGTAGTGTCTGGGCGTGGAGTTGTCGCGGGTGCCGGACCTGGACGCGCTCGAGCTGTTGCTGCTGGTGGATGCCACCGGAAGCCTCGGCCGGGCGGCACAGGCACGGGGAATCGGGCAGCCGGCCGTCACGGCCCGGGTCCGCACCATGGAGCGACTCGTCGGTTTTCCCCTGGTCGAGCGAGGCCCTCGTGGATCCACGCTCACGCCCGAGGGGCGGCTGGTGGCTGACTGGGCACGCGACGTGCTGCAGGCGGCTGCGACACTCGACGCCGGCATCCGCTCGTTGCGCGCGGAGCGGGACGTACGGCTGCGGGTCGCGGCGAGTCTCACCGTGGCGGAGCACCTGTTGCCGACGTGGCTCGTCCGGCTCGCCGCGCAGCGGCCGCAGACCGCCGTCAGCCTGCACGCGATGAACTCCACCGACGTCGCGCGGGCGGTCGGCGACGGCACGGCGGACCTCGGCTTCGTGGAGGGGCCGCGCGTGCCCACCGGGCTGGACTCGCGCATCGTCGCCCGCGACGAACTCACCGTCGTGACGCATCCCCGCCACCCGTGGGCGCGGCGGCGCCGGCCGGTCGACGCCGCCGAACTCGCCGCGACCCGACTGGTGCAGCGGGAGCCCACCTCCGGCACCCGGCATGCCCTGGAAACAGCCCTGCACAGCCACGCGCCGCTCGCTCCACCACTGCTGGAGCTGTCCACCACGAGCGCGATGCGAGCGGCGGTCGCCGCCGGCGCCGGCCCCGCCGTCCTGAGCAACCTGGCCATCGACGACGAGGTGGCCGCCGGACGTCTCGTCCGGGTCCCGGTGGCCGGCGTGGATCTCAGCCGGCCGCTCCGCGCGGTCTGGCCGGCCGGTCAGCGACCTACCGGACCGGCCCGGGACCTGCTCGCCATCGCGGCTCGACGCGGTCGAGGGCCCGGCTGATCCGGCGGCGCACTCCGTCCCGACGGAGCAGGGCCGGGCGCATCGCCGACGCGGGGCCTCGGCCGGGCGCCCGCGGGACGGTGAGGGCCCAGGTCACGTCCTCGGTGACCCGGGCCCTCAGCATCAGGCGATGTCGTACCGGTCCAGGTTCATGACCTTGACCCACGCCGCGACGAAGTCGGCCACGAACTTGTCGTGCGCGTCCTGGCTGGCGTAGACCTCCGCGAGCGCCCGTAGCTGGGAGTTGGAGCCAAAGATGAGGTCAACCGCGGTGGCGGTCCACTTCACCTTATCGGTGGCCAGGTCCCGGATCTCGTACACGTGCTCGTCGGACTCCGACGCCTTCCATCGGGTGCCCGGGGAGAGCAGGTTGGTGAAGAAGTCGTTGGTGAGCACGCCGGGCTGGTCGGTGAGGACGCCATGCTGCGTGCCGCCGACGTTGGCCCCGAGAGAGCGCAGGCCGCCGATGAGGACGGTCATCTCGGGCGCGGTCAGGTTGAGCATGTAGGCACGGTCGAGGAGCAGTACCTCCGGCTGGGTCTTCTCGCCGGGGCGCAGGTAGTTGCGGAACCCGTCGGCGCGCGGCTCGAGGACCCGGAAGGACTCGACATCGGTCTGCTCGGCAGTGGCGTCGGTGCGGCCCGGGTGAAACGGCACGGTCACCTCGACGCCGGCGTCGCGCGCCGCCTTCTCGACGGCGGCCGAGCCGGCCAGCACGATGAGGTCCGCGAGCGAGATCTTCGCGCCGCCGGCCTCGTTGAACTCGCGCTGGATGCCCTCGAGGGTCTCGAGGACCGTCGCGAGCTGCTCGGGCTGGTTGACCGCCCAGCTGCGCTGCGGCTCGAGACGGATCCGTGCGCCGTTGGCGCCGCCGCGCTTGTCGGTGGACCGGAAGCTGGCGGCTGAGGCCCAGGCGGTGGAGACCAGCTGGGCGGTCGTGAGGCCGGACTCCAGGACCTTCGCCTTGAGGGCGGCGACGTCGGCGTCACCCACGAGCTCGTGGTCGACGGCCGGCACCGGATCCTGCCACAGCTGCGCCTCGGGGACCCACGGTCCGAGGAATCGGCTGACCGGACCCATGTCGCGGTGCAGCAGCTTGTACCAGGCCTTGGCGAACGCCAGCGCGAACTCGTCGGGGTTCTCCAGGAAGCGGCGCGAGATCTTCTCGTACGTCGGGTCGACGCGCAGCGACAGGTCGGTGGTGAGCATCGTCGGCTTGTGTTTCTTCGACGGGTCGTGGGCGTCCGGGATGATCGCCTCGGCGTCCTTGGCGACCCACTGCTTCGCGCCGCCCGGGCTCGTGGTGAGTTCCCACTCGTAGCCGAAGAGGATCTCGAAGAAGCGGTTGCTCCACTGCGTCGGCCGGTCGGTCCACGTCACCTCGAGACCGCTGGTGATCGTGTCCGCGCCCTTGCCGCTGCCGTAGGTGCTCAGCCAGCCCAGGCCCTGCGCCTCCAGCGGGGCGGCCTCGGGCTCGGGACCCACGTGGTCGTCGGCGACGCCGGCGCCGTGGGTCTTGCCGAAGGTGTGGCCACCGGCGATGAGGGCGACGGTCTCCTCGTCGTTCATCGCCATCCGGGCGAAGGTCTCCCGGATGAAATGCGCCGCCGCAGCCGGATCCGCGTTGCCGCGGGGGCCCTCCGGGTTGACGTAGATGAGCCCCATCTCGGTCGCCCCCACGCCGGCCGCCATCTCCTTCTCGGAGACGTAGCGTTCGTCGCCGAGCCAGGCGTCCTCCGGACCCCAGAAGATCTCCTCGGGCTCCCAGACGTCCTCCCGACCGAAGCCGAATCCGAAGGTCTTGAAGCCCATCGACTCCAGGGCGACGTTGCCGGCGAGCACGAGCAGGTCGGCCCACGAGATCTTCTGGCCGTACTTCTGCTTGACCGGCCACAGCAGCCGGCGGGCCTTGTCGAGGTTGGCGTTGTCCGGCCAGCTGTTGAGCGGAGCGAACCGCTGACCACCGTCGCCGGCGCCACCGCGACCGTCGTGGATGCGGTAGGTGCCCGCGGCGTGCCAACTCATCCGGATCATCAGGCCGCCGTAGTGGCCGAAGTCGGCCGGCCACCAGTCCTGCGAGGTGGTGAGGACCTTGATGACGTCCTGCTTGAGGGCCTCGACGTCGAGCTTGGCGAACTCCTTGGCGTAGCTGAAGCTCTCGCCCAACGGGTTGCCCTTGGACGAGTGGGCACGCAACACCGAGAGGTCGAGCTGGTTGGGCCACCAGTCCCGGTTGGTGCGCGGACGACCTCCGGTCTTCGGGGCCGGCGAGTCGATCGCCGGGTTCTCGCTCTCACTTCCGTGCGCGGTCACGGAGTCGTGCGCGACCGGGCAGCCGGCCGCCGCCTTCTTGTCCACGCCCTGCGCGCTGGAGGGGCCGTTGTCCTGGTTGTCGCTCATCTGCTTCCTTCCGAACTGGCGAATCACTGGGCGGTGCGTTCGGTCGCACAGTCGGGGCAGGTGCCCCAGTAGACGACCTCCGCCTCGTCGACTGTGAAGCCGTGGTCGTCGGAGGCGGTGAGACAGGGAGCGTGGCCGACAGCGCAGTCGACGTCGGCGATCGCGCCGCAGGAGCGGCACACGACATGGTGGTGGTTGTCCCCCACCCGGGACTCGTACCGGGCGGTCGCACCGGCAGGCTGGATGCGCCGCACCAGACCGGCGTCGGTGAGCGCGCGCAGCACGTCGTACACCGCCTGATGGGAGACCGTGGGCTGATCCGCCCGCACCAGGGCGATCACCGTGTCGGTGTCGACGTGCGGATGGTCGCGCAGCGCTGCGAGCACCGCCATCCGGGGCCGCGTCACGCGCAACGAGACCGCCCGCAGCTGAGTCTCGAAGTCGGACGTCATGTGATGAACATAGTCCATTCTTTTGGAATGAATCTAGTTTTGCTCGGCTCAACCCGCACACCTTTGACGCAGACCTGGTCGCCCAGCTGATGGAGCAGGCCTGGGTGGCCGGCTTGCAGCTGACCGGCGGTGGCGGGCTGCTGCAGCAGCTCACGAAGCGGATCCTGGGATCAGCGTTCGAGGGTGAGATTCCCGACCACTGTGCCATGACAAGGGCGACCCGGCAGGAAGAACAGCGGCGGTGGCACTACTAGCGGGGCGAGCGTGGCCCGGTGGACCGTCCCCGTCGCTGGTGTGCCCGCTGCGGTGGGTCCGTGTCCTGTCCCGACGGGCTCGGGCGTTCGACGCGGGTGGGGTTGCCGCGGACGAGTTCGTCGTGGATGCGCCAGCGGGCGGTGGTGGCGGCGCTTCGCACTGTCTCGTCGCCGTGCTCGACGCGTTGTCGCAGCAGTTGGACGGCGATGCGGCGGTTGAGGCTGAACTGCCGCTCGGTGTCGACCACGACGACGAGGCCCGTGGGGCGGTGGGTCGCCCGTACCGCCGTGCTCGCCTTGTTCCGGTGCTGACCGCCGGGGCCGCCGGTACGGCAGGCGACGATCTCGACGTCCGCCTCCGCGAACGTCGTGGTCGGCGTGTCGACCTGGCACGGTCGGGCGGTGACGTACCAGTTCTTCCGGCCGGCGCTCGCCCGGTAGGGGCTGGGCGCCTGCCAGCACAGGGTCCCGGTCCACGAGGCGGCGAACGCGTCGGCGCCGGCACCGGAGATCCGGATCAGCGCCGACCGGTAGGTGTCGGGCCGGTCACCGGGCACGATCTGCACCCGCTGGGTCGTCAGACCGTGCCGGGTGGCGTCGGCCTCCAGGCGACGCAGCAGCCGGGCCAGCGCCCAGGCGCACTCCTGCGGGCCGCGCCCGGCGGAGACGAGCAGGTGGACGCTCATGGCCGGCCTCGCTTGCGGCGGTTGTCCCGGCGGTCCGGTCGGGAGGTGGGCCCGACATCGGGCGTCTTGTAGGTGACCAGGGGGACCGTGGTGGCCACGGGAGTGGCCAGGCCGTGGTCGACGAGGTCGCTGACGACCTGCTCGATGCGCTTGTAGGCCGTCGGGGCCTCCTCGAAGAGCAACTGGCGGTCGCCGCACACCACCAGCGACCCGACCGGGGTGCGGCGCAGTTCCTCGACGGTGTGCTTGGCCCGGCCCCGGCGCAGGGCGTCGGCGCGGGACATCTTGCGACCCGCGCCGTGCGCCACCGAATGGTTGGCCTCCGGGCCGGCGTGGCCGGCGACGAGGTAGGAGGGGGTGCCTCGCGTACCGGCGATGAGCACGTCGCGGCCGTCACCCGGCGCCGCGCCCTTGCGGTGCAGGTAGATCCCGTCGCGGACCTCGACCAGGTTGTGGCACTGGTCGACGATCGGCTCGGTGGGCTCGGCCCCCAGCGCGTGGGCGACCCGGGCGGCCAGCAGCCGCCGGTTGAGCGATCCCCAGCGCACGGCGTCGTCGTGCATGGCCAGGTAGGCGGCGGCGTCAGGGGCGGGCCCCGCGCCGTGGACCTCGGTGTGCGCCCGCAGGATCCGCTCGCCCAGCCCCCGGGAACCGCTGTGGACGATGAGCACGAGGTCGCCGGCGGTGAGCCCGAGACGGCTCGCGTGGCCCGGCTCGAGGACGGTGTCGATCCGCGACAGCTCGACGAAGTGGTTACCCCGGCCGACCGTGCCGAGGCCCTCGACGTGGCCGGCGGGAACGTCCTCCTCCACGACGGCCCAGGCCGGGTCGTCGGCGTCCTGCTCGGGGTCCAGCGCGCGGTCGAGGTCGGGGAACCGGGCGGCGAGCCGCTCGGGTACGGGGCGCTTGAGCCTGATGGGAAACACGGCGATGCCGCAACCGATGTCGGAGCCCACCAGGAACGGGTACAGCACGGTCGACGTCATGGCGGCGCCGATCGGGGCGCCCTTGCCCGGGTGCAGGTCCGGCATGGCGGCGACGTGGATCATGCCGTCGAGGGCGGCCACCTGCTGGCACTGCGCCAGGGCGTCGGACTCGATCCAGCTCGTGGGGGAGGCGAAGACGGTGACGGTGGCAGGGGCAGGGTTGGGCTGCGGCAGGGATTCCCGCCGCGAACGGTGTGGAGACAAAGACGCTCGCTTTTCGCTGAAAGGGGACGGGCGGACGGCGCGACGGCACCGTTCGGCGCCGTGGGGCCTGGGAGCAACGGGGGTGCTGTCCGTCAGAACGTCATGGGTCCCACCATCCCCGAGCGCGGCGTGGGCGGCAAGCGACTTTCGGCGGCGCGGGCGGTGCTTCGATGGACGTCATGCCCGACCGCCGACCGGGCCGCCGGCCGACCGGTACCCTGCCCCGATGACGCGCGAGCGGGAGATCACCGAACCGGTCGACCTGTGTCTGCCCGACGGGCGGCTCAACCCGGCGGCGGTCGGCTGGAGCCGCAGACCGCTGCACCGGGCCAACCTGCGCGGCTGGGGACGGACCAAGCGGTGGGAGTACTGGGGAATCGTCACCCCCACGCACATCGTCGGCCTCGTCGCGTCGTCGCTGGACTACGCGGGCGTGCACAGCGTCTACGTCCTCGACCGCCGCACCGGCGTCGAGACCACCAAGGAGGCGGTGGTCCCGTTCGCCCGCCGCGCGCTGTTCCCGACGGCCAGCGGCGCAGGCCGGGTACGCGCCGCCGCCGGCGGCCTGTCGATCGACATCGACCAGCGCCCGGACGGCAGCACGATCCGCGCCACCACGCCCGGCGTCCAGGTCGACCTGGAGGCGCCGCTGCCCGCGGAACACGAATCGCTCGGCGTCGTGGTGCCGTGGGACACCCGCCGGTTCCAGTACACCGTCAAGGACCTCGGCCGGCCCGTGCGCGGCACCCTCCGGGTGGGCGACACGGCGTACCCGGTCAGCGCGAAGGACTCGTTCGCCGTGCTCGACCACGGCCGTGGCAGATGGCCGTACGCCATCCGGTGGAACTGGGCGGCGGGCAGCGGTCCCGGCCGATCCATCCAGCTGGGCGCCAGATGGACCGACGGCACCGGCTCCACCGAGAACGCCCTCTTCGTCGACGGGCGGCTGCACAAGATCAGCGCCGACCTGACCTGGCGCTACGACCGCACCGACTGGCTACGGCCCTGGCGGATCACCGGCGACCGGGTGAACGTGGAGTTCCACCCGTTCCACGAGCGGGTCGCCCGCACCAACCTCGGCGTGCTGGCCAACGAGACCCACCAGTGTTTCGGGCACTTCACTGGCTGGGCGCAGACCGACGACGGCGAGCGCACGGACCTCGACGGCCTCGTCGGCTGGGCGGAGGAAGCACGCAACCGCTGGTAGTCCGACACGGACCGGTGCCGGTGGGCCCGTCGGTCCGTCACCCCGCCCGGTCCCGACCGGTCCGGCCGTTCGCCCGCCGGCTCGTTTGCCCGTCGGCCCGGCGCGTGGCGAGCCACTGTCGGCCGGACGGCGTGCGGCAATGAGAGGATTGCCGGTGATGCGACGCAGTAAGGGAACCGCGCGGAGGTTGCCGCGCGCGGCGGGAGCGGCCGTCATCCTCGCCGTCCTGCTGGTGCCGGGCGCCGCGGTGGCGAACCCGTCGCCCGCCCCGGTCCGGGGGACGCCGCTGTGCGAGGTGCGTGACGACCGGCTGACCGAGATCTCCGGCCTGGCCGCCACGGACGACGGGTACGTCGTGGTCAACGACGGCGCGGACGACGAGGCCCGCCGCCGGATCTTCTTCCTCGATCATGAGTGCGCCGTCAAGCGGACGGTGCCGTATCCGTCGCGGCCCCGCGACACCGAGGATCTCGCCGTCGGCGCGGACGGCACGGTCTGGGTGGCGGACATCGGCGACAACGACCGTTCTCGGCAGACGGTCGCGGTGTGGAAGCTGCCGCCGGGCGCCGACCGTCCGGTGCTGTACCGCATGGTGTATCCGGACGGCCCGCACGACGCCGAGGCCGTGCTCGTGACCGGCGACGGCCGGCCGGTGATCGTGACCAAGTACTCGGCCAACCTGTACGCCCCGAGCGGCCCACTGCGACCGGGCACGACCGTGCCACTGGCGAAGGTGGGACAGGTCCGGTTGCCGGCCTCCACGACGAGCAACCCGTTCTCGGTGCTCGGCCGGACAGCGGTCACCGGCGCCGCCACCGCGGCCGACGGGCACAGGGTAGTGCTGCGCACCTATGCCGACGCGTACGAGTTCGACGTCGCCGACGGCGACGTGGTCACCGCGCTGACCAGCGGGACCCCACGGATCACCCCGCTACCCGACGAGCCGCAGGGCGAGTCGATCACCTACAGCCGCGACGGGCGCTCCCTGCTCACCGTGTCCGAAACCGCGGGCCGGCCGCCGGGAACAAGGGCCGACCTCCTCCGCTACTCCCTGGCCGCGGCCGACCCGTCGACAGCGCCGGTTGCCACCCCCGCGCCGACCGCGCGCGCCGCAGACGACGACCGGGCGGAACACACCGACAACGTGGCCACGTCCATCGTGGCGGCCGGAGTGCTCGGGCTGGGTCTGGTCGTCGTGGCATGGGTTGTGGTGGCCCGTTCCCGGCGGGGCGGGTCGCGCTAACCGTCCTGGCCCGGTCGGATGAGGCGGCGGATGCCGGACCTCACCCGGCGTTCGACGGCCGCGTCAGCACCCCTCCAGATATCTCCGTCTGGACGCATATCCTGTCTCCCGATATATTGTGGCTATGGCGACTCGACCGATGACCGAGGCGGCGTTCTTCGTCCTGACAGCGCTGGCCGGTGGGCCCTGCCACGGCTACGGCATCGTCAACGAGGTGAAGGAGTTGTCGCGGGGGCGGGTGCACCTGAGGGTGGGCACGCTCTACGGCGTGCTCGACCGGCTCGTCACCGACGGCCTGGTGGAACTGGACCGCGAGGAGGTGCAGCAGGGCCGGCTCCGGCGGTACTACCGGCTGACCAACTCCGGCGGGCGAGCGTTGGCGGAGGAAGCTGACCGCCAAGCCGCCAATGCCCGTGCGGCCGCTGAAAGGCTCGGTGCGTGGCGGCCCGCCGCCGGCGGTGCGGCATGACGAGCTGTCTGGAGCAGCGGTACCGCCGGCTGCTGACGCTTCTGCCAGCCTCCTATCGCCGGAGGTGGGAAGACGACATGGTCCGCACCTTCCTGGAGTGCGTCGGTGCTGAGGAAGACACCGAGGACGCCGCGTACCTCCGGGACCACGGCCGGCCGGACAGATACGAAGTCCTCAGCGTCCTGGCGCTTGCTACGCGGCTTCGGCTCGGCGGTGTCGGCGCCGAGCCGAGGTCGCGGCTCCGGGGCGACGCGATCCGTGCGGTGGCGCTGCTCGGCCTGCTCTTTCATGCCGTCACGGCGGCGATGGAGATCGGCGTCATGCCCTGGCTCGCCGGCGACTTTCCGCCGCTGCCGACGCCGCCCACCGAGCCGGTGTTCGACCTGCCCGGTGAAGCGTGGCGCCTGGCGTTCAATCCCCTTGGTCTGTTCGCGATCGCCGCGTTCGTCGCGCTCGCGGTGAATCAGCCCGGGCCGGCCCGCTGGCTGGCGGCGGTGCCCCTCGTCGCGGACTGGGCCGTCAGGACCTACGAGGCGGTGTCCCTGCCTGGCGGCACGCCCCCCACCACCTGGCTCATCGTGCTCGTCAACACCGGCCTGGTGCTGGCGTTGGTGGCGTTCCACCGGGAGGCTCCGCCCGTGCGCACCCGGACCTGGATCCGTGCCTTCGTCGCCGGTGTCCTCCTGAGCCCCCTGTACGTCATCGGGATGTGGACACTTCCCGTGGAGCAGGAGCTGCGATTCGCCGCACTCGACTGGCCGGGCCTGTGTGCGTTGTCGGTGTCCGCAGCGGGTATCGCCTACCTCGTCCTTCACGCGTCGGCAGTGGCCCGGGCAGCCCACTGGCCGCTGACTCTCCTGTTCCTGGGGCTTGTTGCCCTCGCGCTGCGCGGCGTGTCCGTCGCCGATTACGTCCTGCGGGGCGGCGCATCTGCTGCCGTGACAGCGGTGTGCGCTGCCGAGGCAGTGATCCTGCTGGTGGTGTGCACGCCGCTGGCGATGCTGGCGCAGCGGGCCACCCGTGAGCTCTCCGTGAACCCCGCCGACGCGACGGGATGACGTGATCCAGGCCATCAGATGGCCAGCGACCCATCGAGCTGTGCGAGAGGAGACCCGCTCATGTCGGAGCCTGACACGCCGCGCAGGACGCAGGATCCCGGCGGCGCGGAGAAGTACCGGCGGCTGCCGGCACGCGTGAGCCTTGACCAGGTCGTGACCACCCAGGCCACGACCCCGGCCGGCCTGCTCTGGCTGGCCACCTTGGGCGACAACGGGGGCTGTGGCGGCGGCGACAGCGACGGCGATTGATGCGGGGGCCCCTCACGATCGCACCGGTGGTGCCTGTGCGGGGAGACCGGCCGGAGCCGTCGTTGCGGTAGGTGACGGCGGGGGCGATGGCTGGCGCGACCGGTGCGCCATGCCGGCCGATGATCGGCACCTGCCTGTTTGACCCTGCCCCTGGGGCGGAGGGCAGACTCCTGACCATGCCACGGTGGTTGACGAGCGGTGAGTTTCTGAATCGGTCACGACTGAGCACGAAGGCGTTGCGCCTCTACGAGGAGCGGCAACTGCTGCGCCCGGCGCACGTCGACGCCCGGACCGGCTACCGGTACTACGGCGACGCGGAACTCGACCGGGCTCGCCGCATCACCCTGCTGCGCGCGATCGGCATGCCCGTGGCGGACGTTGCCGAGGTGCTCGGACTTCCCGGCCCGCAGGCGGTCGACAGGGTGGAGGCGTACTGGCGGGACGCCGAGGCCGCGCACCACGCCCGTCGGCCGCTGGTGCGCCACCTGCTGGGTCTCCTCGACGATCGAGCGGCCCCGGGGGTCGCGTCCGGCGTCCGGTATCGCGACGTGCCCACCCAGAAGGTGATCTTCATCCAGCGACACGTGACCGCCGATCGCCTTCCGTTCTTCCTGCCCGAAGCGACGCGCCTGCTGTTCGACCACCTGACCGCCGCCAGCGGCACGCTGTCCGGGCCCGTGTTCGTCGCCTACCACGGCCTGGTCACCGAGGACTCCGACGGGCCGGTCGAGGTGTGTGCCCCGACGGGTGATCCGGTAGAGCCCGAGGGGTCGGTGGGGGTCCGGATCGAGCGAGCCCACCGGCAGGCGTACGTGTCGCTGACGAAGGCGGAGGCGGCCTACCCGGCGATCCTGCGGGCATACGACGCGCTGGATTCGTGGCTCCGAGATCACGACCAGCGGCTGAGTGCGTCCGCGCGGGAGATCTACTACCAGAACTGGGCCACCGCGGCCGACGCTGAACCGTGCGTCGACGTCGCCTTCCCCTGCGAACCGGCACCACCCCGGTAGGCCGCGACCCCTGTGCCGAGGTCACCACCGGCGACCAGCGGGCGGAGCGCCGCGTCGAGTGCGCCCGCGCCGCCGTTCACGCGGCCGTCGGCGACAGCAAGCGCCCGGCCGCCAGGTTCATCGCCAATCGGCGTTCCCATCGGCCGCCGACGTCGTGACGGGCCGTCCGGCCCCGAGCCCGAACGGAGCCTGCTGATGGCCGGCATCACCGTCCGACCCATGACGCCACGGGACGCCGAGCGGATACTGGCGATCTGCCAGGCCGGCCTCGACGTGGGCGACGCCAGCGTCGAAACCGTCGCCCCGACCTGGGCGGCATTCGAGCGCGACGTGGTCCTGCTGGAGCGCCGCAGCCCCGTCATCACCTGAACCGGCCGGTTCCGCCCGCCTGGACCGCACCGCGCGCCGGTGCTTCGGTGGGGCCGGGGCGTGATCAGCGGCGCCGCCAGCGGATCGGCAGGCGCTTGACGCCGCGCTGGAAGTTCGAGCGCAGGTAGTCGGGTGTGCCCGCGTACCTGACGCTGGCGGTGCGGGCAAGCAGTTCCTCGAGCAACGCACGGAGCTGGCACCTGGCCAGGTGCGCGCCGAGGCAGAAGTGCGGTCCGTGACCGAAGACGAGGTGCGGGTTGGGGTGACGGGCGAGGTCGAGCCGGTCGGGCTCGGCGAAGACCCGTTCGTCGCGATTGGCCGACGCGAACGAGACCACCACCTTGTCCCCGGCCCGCACCGGCACCCCGGCGACGGCGGTGTCCACCGTGGCGGTACGCCGGAACACCATCACCGGCGTCCACCAGCGCAGCAGTTCATCGACGGCGGTGTCGAACAGCGCCGGGTCCCGGCGCAGCCGCGCCATCTCCGCCGGATGCTCCAGCAGGGCGATCATCGCGCCGGGCAGGCCGTTGCGGACGGTCTCGTTGCCGGCCACGGCGAACAGCCAGAACATGTTCTCGAACTCGTCCACCGAGAGCCGGTCGTCGCCGTGGTGCGCCAGCAGGATGGACATGACGTCCTGTCCCGGGTTGCGGAGCTTCGACTCGGCCAGCAGGTGCGCGTACGCGTAGAGGTCGGCCATGCCGGCCCTGGTGCGCGGATCCGGCATCCGGCCGTCGGCGTCCGACACCGGCCGGTGTCGGAGTGCCTCGCGGGCCGCAGCGGTGCCGGCCTGCGGATCGAAGGCGGCGGACACGGCGTAGTCCGGATCCTGGAAGCCGATCACCCGGTTCGACCAGTCGTACAGCAGCCAGCGGTCGCGCTCCGGCACTCCGAGCACGTCCGCGAGAGTGAGCAGTGGCAGGTCGGCGGCGAGGTCGCGGACGAAGTCGCAGGTGCCCTCGTCCGCGTCGCCGAGCGCGCGTTCGACGAGCGCCGCCGCGTTCGCGCGGATCGACGCCTCCAGGGCGGCGACCGCGCGCGGGGTGAACGAGCGGGCGACCGGCCGGCGCAGCCGGCCGTGCTCCGGCGGATCCATGTTGAGCATCATCCGCCTCACGTAACCCAGGTCCTCCGGGGTCGCCGGGTCGCGGATCTGGGTGGCGCCGAGCGCGGACGAGAAGAGCCCCGGCTGCCTGAGCACGGCCGTCACGTCGGCGTGCCGGAGCACCAGCCAGAAGCCCGGACCGCCGGGCAGCCCGAGCAGCGGCGGCTCCTCGACCCACACCACCGGGCTGGTCGCGCGCAGCGTGGCGAGCAGGTCATACGGAACGCCGTCGACGTAGGTGCGGGGATCGACCAGGGACGCCGGATCGACGCTCACTGCCCGAGGAAGTCCTCGAGCACCGTGACCAACCGCACCGGGGTCTCGTACATCGCGTAGTGCCCCGCGTTGGCGAGTACCTCCAGCCGGGCATTCGGGTAGTGGCGCATCCAGGTCTCGCGCATCGTGTCGGCGCCCAGCGCCGGGTCGTGCTCGCCGACGACGGCGAGCGCCGGCACCTGGTTGCCCTTCACGTCGTCCGTGAAATCGGTACGCGCCCAAGCGGTGAGGTAGGCGCCGAACGCCTCCCGGGTGGAGTGGTCGAGGGAGAATTGCACCATCTCGTCCAGCCAGCGGCTGGACAGCCGGTTGCCGGTGGTGAGGTCGATGATGGCGCGCCGGTTGCCCGGGTTGGCGGCGGCGCCGTCGAACAGGGCCCAGCCCTGCAGGTCGAAGGGAACACCACCGGCCGGGACCGGGCTGATGCCGACGAGCCGTTCCACCCGCCCCGGCGCGTCGGCGAGCACCCGCTGGGCGGCGCTGCCGCCCATGGAGTGCCCGACCACCGAGAACGTGTCCCAGCCAAGGGAGTCGGCGAGGGCCAGGGCGTCACAGGAGATCTCGGCGATGCTGTGGTCGCCCGCGACCCCGGTGCGCGCGCCGTAGCCCCGGTAGTCCAGGAACGCCCAGGTGAAGCGCTCCGCGTCGATCAGTTCCGGCAGCCAGCCCCAGCCCCGCGCCGACCCGAACCAGCCGTGCAGCGCCAGCACCCTGCGCGGCCCGTGCCCGACGGTGACCGGGCTCGCGTCGGAGTCACCGACGCTGGTGTGGCTGATCGTCATGACGGCGACCCCTTTCGCTGGTTCGGCGCTGCGACCGAAGTGAACAACCTGGAGCCGGCGAGGTGAAGGCTGTCGTCGTGAAGGCGACCGTAGCCCGCCTGTGGATCGGCCGGAAGGGTGGTCGGCGTCCCGCGCCGGGTCAGGTCGCGGCCTGCTGAAGCTCCGGCTCGTGGGCGACCGGTTCGGCGCCCGCTCGGCGGATGGGCGTGAACAGTCCGCCGATCGCGACCAGGAGGCACCCTGTTCCGGCGACGAGAGCCACCGCGGTGACGCCGTACCGGCCGGCGGCCCAGGTCAGCACCGCGGCACCGGCCGGGCCGAGCGAGTAGTGCGTGCTCCAGAAAGCCGACGTGACCCGCCCGAGCAGGTGATCGGGCGTGATCTCCTGGCGCAGCGACATCGAGCAGATTCCACCCACGCTGACGCCGCACAGGTATACCGCGGTCAGCACGGTGACGCCGTGCACGTCTCCGACGACGCCGATGCCGGCGACGGCGAGACCGCACATCGACACCGCGCCGATCCAGGTGACGCCGAAGCCACGCCTGCGGCGTAACGGCGCCGCCAGCAGCGCTCCGGCGATCGTGCCCAGCGCCGCCAGCCCGAGCACCGTGCCGACGGTGCCGTCGGAGCCGCCGAGGTCGTGCTTGACGTGGTAGATGAGCACGTCGGTGAAGCCGTACGTCAGGAAGATGAAGACCGACAGCAGGATGGTCAGCGAGCGGAGCACGGGCTGACGCCAGAGGAACCGGGCGCCGGCCAGGAACTCGGCCAGCCGCTTCTCCCGCCCCACCCCACCGCCGGTCCCTTCCCCCTCGGCGGGCTGCCGGAGCCGGACCAGCCAGAGGCCGGCGGCTGACAGGGCGAAACTGGCCGCGTTGATGGCGATGGCCGCCGTGGGACCGAACCGGGCGGACACCACACCCGCGAGCAGCGGCCCGCCCACGGCCGCCGTCGCGTAGGTCGCCTGCAGCCGCCCGTTGGCTTCGGTGATCCGGTGTCGGTCGACGAGGTTGCGCACCGCGGTCACCGCGGCGACCTGGAACACCATGCCGGCCGCCTCGCAGATCGGCAGGACGACGAAGAGCAGCCAGATCTGTGGGCCGGCGAGCCAGGCCAGGGGAACGAGGGCGTAGAGCACCAGGCGGGCCAGGTCTGCGGCGACCATGAGTGTCCGCCGGTCGTACCGGTCGACCAGGACGCCGCCGAAGACCCCCGCGCCGACGGAGGCGGCGCCGGCCACGGCCGTGAGCAGGCCCATCTGGGCGACCGACCCGGTCGCGTGCAGCACGAGCAGCGGCACCGCGATGTAGGCGAACGAGTCACCGGCGGCGGAGAGCGACTGCGCCGCCCAGTACGCGCCGAAGTTGCGGTCACGCCACAAGGGAGGCTGGGCCGGACCGACGCGTTGGCTCATAACCGGCGAGGATAGTCCTGCCACTGTGGCGCCACCGGCGTACGCTGCCGCGATGAGCGCTCCGTCGCGCATCCTCATCTACGCGGTGTACGGCGCCGGCAAGTCCACCCTGGCGGCGCGGCTGGCCCGGCACCTGGGGTTGCCGTGGTACCCGGTCGACGACCTGCTCTGGGAGCCCGGCTGGGTCGAGGTGCCGGTCGCGCAGCAGCGCAGCCGGATCGAGGCGATCTGCCGACGCGACCGATGGATCCTCGACGGCGCGTACCACGGGTGGCGGGACGTGGTGCTGGCCCGCGCCGACCTGGTCGTCGGCCTGGACTACCCGCGTTGGTGCTCCTTCGGGCGCCTGCTGCGTCGCACCGCCCGCCGGTTGCGGACGGGGGAGGAGATCTGCAA
Source organism: Micromonospora sp. NPDC023814 (assembly GCF_040639595.1). Lineage (NCBI taxonomy): Bacteria > Bacillati > Actinomycetota > Actinomycetes > Micromonosporales > Micromonosporaceae > Micromonospora > Micromonospora sp. NPDC023814. The sequence goes on along the minus strand of NZ_JBFAAF010000073.1, from coordinate 429 downwards.
CGGCAACCGCGAGTCGCTGGGCAGCGTGCTGTCCCGGGACTCGATCCTGGTGTGGCACCTCACCGCGTTCGGCCGGGCCCGGCGGCGGATGCGGGCCTGGCAGGCCGACCCGAGCGGGCCGCCGGTGCTGCTGTTCCGCTCGCCGGCAGCCCTGGACCGCTGGTTGGCCGGCCTGCCCCGCCGGTGAGACGGCGCAGGCTCGCTTCCCCGGCTCCGTGCTCCTTGCTCCTTGCGCCGCGGCGCACACTGAGCCTTTCCGCGTAACACCCTGAGCACCGTTCGTGACGCCTGAATCGGTTGGCTACGGGCGGGAAACGCCTGTATAGGCATGGCCGAGCGGCAAGAACGCGGAACTCCGATATGAAGTGTTCCTCTCACAGACCACGTCACCCGGAGTCCCGCGCCTGACCATGAGTATCACCTATACCG
>NZ_JBFAAF010000072.1:0-35872 GCF_040639595.1 Micromonospora sp. NPDC023814 | reverse complement strand
CGCTCGGCCATGCCTATACAGGCGTTTCCCGCCCGTAGCCAACCGATTCAGGCGTCACGAACGGTGCTCAGGGTGTTACGCGGAAAGGCTCAGTGCGTTGAGTGAGAATCCCTCGACGTATTTCGCTTGACCATCCTGACAGGATTTGTGAGAGTCGGCTGATGATTGTGGTCCAGCGGGTGCTGACGGCATGGACCAAGCGGTCGCGAGGCGTACCCGGGGCGGTACGACGTAACGCCCTGGCGGAGGCGTTCCGGCTGCCTCCCGGTGACCCGGCCGCCCCTGAGGAATGGGTGAAGCGATCGCGAGGTGTGCGAAGGGTGGCGCGACGCAATGCGGCCGCCAAGGCACTCCAGCTGCCACCACCCGGGGGCGGAGCCGAGGTGCTTGTCCACCAGGTCGTTGCCCGTGAGGAGAACGACTTCGCGGTGCAACAGACGGCGACCAGGCTCACTCTGCCGGAAGCCGGGCCGTTCAGCTCCGCTGGCGTGCAGTTGGAGATGGTGGCTGGGCAGCTTGTGGTGACCAGCGACACCCATGTTTGGTGTCAGTGCTTCACCGTCTTCCCGCCGCGCCCGAATGACACGGTGCTCCGCCTGCTGGTCGGCCAATGGGGGCGCTGGCGCCTCAACTTCCGGCTCTGGGAGTACTGGGGCAGCTGCGAGTGGCAGTATCAGAAATGGGTGATCAACGTCGCCTATCTGGCCGGTCCGCCGCCGGTCGACCTGTTCCAGGTGACGGAGCCGGCCGACATTGTCGACGACATGGTCCAGCTCTCGCGCCCGACACGATCGGAGGACCGACGGATCCTTCGCTCCGGGCGCCGTTGAAGGTATCCGACCAGCGGCACCAGGAGGCGTCGGGGGACGGATGGAATCCGGATCTGCCGCGAAGCGCGCTCATGCCGATATGTATGCGGTCGGCGCGGCGCTGAAGCATGCCAAATCCTCGCGAATTACGGTTCGAGAGCCGACCATGCCAGGTACTCCGCCCAGAACTCTGCGCTTGCCGACATCTCCCAGCCCTCGTATGAGTACCTTCTGCCGACACCGCCCTCGCCGAACTCCTGCAGTACATAGTCGACCAGGTCCGGTGCCCAGCAAATGATGTCGGCCCCGTACACGGACAACACTGGATGCCCGTAGGTCCCCCGACCGGAAGGCAAGTACCGACCGCCAAAGATCGGAACCAACCAGGGCGCCGCGGCGAGGTGGTCCGCCGCAGCGGCTACGGCATCGGTCACGTCGTCCGGGCGAGCGCCCCAACTCGAAGCCCAGTAGCCCCTGAGTCTGACCGCCTCCAACACGCCCTTCCCCGGCAGCGTGAGCCATCGCCGCAAGCCGTCCGGATTGCCGTAGCGCCAGTCCGGCCAGCCGCCGCCCGCCGGCAGCCCCGCCGCAAGGAACGAGCGATGATCATCAGCGAACTCGAACCCGAACTGCTCTTCGATCCGGGCCAACTCCTCACCGGTCAGGCCCGGGCCGATCCGGACCGAGCCCAGCCTCGCCAACCGCCGTGCGGCCTTCCCACCCCAGCGCATCCCCAGCGTCTCGACCACGAACACAACCTATCGACAATATCGCCGCCCGGACCTCTGGCGGTAACGCACGCACATGCCGTCGATGTGCGCTACGTCTGGTACCCGACGGCCGCCGACTCGCGCGAGCTATCCAGGTCAGGGGCGCCTTCCGCCGGTTCAAGAACGAGTTGTACGAGGAGTATCCGTACCTGCTGCCGGCATGGCACGCCTTCCGCGACGTACGCGCAAGGCGGCGGGCGGTTGAATGGCTGGTCGACAACTCACTGGCCGACGAGGAAGCGGGCGAGCGTTTCGTGGCCGAGCGTCGAGATCCCGACCTTCCCTGAACTGACGCCCGCGCCTCACGACTTCCTGTACGACGAACGCACGCATCTGCCGCGATCAGGGTGGGGGAGCGTGGAGTCAGTGTGTCGTCGGTGCCGGTCTGCGGCGAACCCGCCACCACACCTCGACGAGGATCGGTGGCAGCGCGATCGCGGCGCCGGCGAACGCAAGTGCCAGGGTGCGCCGTTGCTGGATCTCTTCACGTAGTTCTTCGTAGGTGGCCTGGTGTTCGATGACGTCGCCGCGGGACCGTACGCATTCGTCGCCGGGCCCGATCAGGACATCGTGGTTGGCCGGGTTGGCCTCGAAGCAGGCGATCCTGGTCGGCTTCAGTTCCCAGTTGACGCGGTCCCAGTCGACGTCGACCCACGACTGCGACGTGCACACGTCACCTGAGCAGGAGGTTCGCACCGGCAGCTCCCAGCCGGAACGCAGCATGAGAGCGCCGACGAACAGGCCCAACAGGACAGAGCTGAGGAAGACGACCGCGCGCATGTCAGGTTGGACCGCCGGCAGTCGCGCCTGGTTCCACCAGAGGCCCTCCAGAAAGATCCTTCCCGCGCTCGCCCCTGATGAAGTCGGGTGTCTCGCTCCAACGGGTGGTCCGCTGGCCGGGGCGATGCCGCGCCAGTGCTGACGCTTCGGACCTCGACCAGGGTGTTGTGGGTCAGAACATCAGTTCCTCGGCCACCAGTGACCCTTCGCGGAGCAGTTCCTCGTCCCGGTGCGGCACGGTGTAGCGGCGTTCGCGGATCAGCGCCAGGAAGTCCTCGGGGAGGGCCACCCGGTGCCGGAGGACGTAGTACGCCAGATCGTCGCGCCACAGCCAGTCACCGTCGGTGCGGATCGTCGACCCGTTCATGACCTGTCGCGCCGGGTCGAACGGGTCGTCGGCCAGGTCCATCATGTCGATGAGGACGTACCCCGCTTTCAGGTAACGGACGACCTCGTCGACATCCGGCATCTCCTCGGCGGAGACGTTGTCGAAGATGCTCTCCTGAACCAGGCCCAGGCCGACGGGTCCCAGCTCGCGGAACATCCCGGCGAACCGCAACGCCGGCTTACCCATCGGTCCTCCCGCCGGGATAGAAAGTCACCCACTTGCCGCCGTTCCTGATCCGAGGAACCTGCTTCACCGGACCATACCGGTTCACACCGACCGCGTCGGTAGGCGCCATGACCGTCACCCCCAGCGCGTCCGCGACCTGCTGAGCCGGCGGTGGGACACCCGCGTCGGGCCTCACGGTGGCCGAGTGGCAGGACACCAGACGCACCGGCCCGCCGTCGTAGTGCGGATTGCCGCGGATCGCCTCGGCGATCTGGGCCGGGTGGGTGTAGTTCGACGGATGGTCGGCACCGTCTTCCCCGATCAGGCCCGGCCGGAACATCCCGTTGCGTTTACCATGGACCACGACGTCGTGGTAACCCGGCTCGGGTGCGACGATGTCGAAGTTCCGCATGGTCGACTCGTCGTAACCGATCGCCGTGGCGCCGGGGCGGTGGTAGACCGGGTCGCCGCCGGCGAGGTGCGAGTCCGGTGGCCGGGTCGGCTGCTGCGGATGTGCGCCGGGATCGCGATCGCGCCAGTCCGACCTGCGGCCCATCGAATCCGTCGTCGCCGGTATTCCCATCAGGGCATTGAGCACCTGTGGAAAGAACACGGCGAACGCTGTATAACCGGCGAGGGCGGCACCACCCAGCACCGCGAACGCTGCGATGCCGACGGCGGGGACCGCTCCGTAACAGCCGGCGAGGCCGTCGGCCATGCCGCCACAGTCGATGGGTACGCCGTCGGCCAGCACATTGACAGACACCGCCGCAGACATAGCCTCCCAATCCGAGCGTCGGGTTGAACCATGTACATGCGTATCCACGTACGCTTGTACGACCGCCGCTTCGGGTTAGGCTAGGGTAACCCGCCGCCGTGGACGGAGGAAGCCGTGCCAGACGGGACCGAGCCCGCGGAAGCTCGCTTTCCGGTACGCGTGATGACTGTCCTCGGTCTGATCGCGGTGGTCGTCGTTCTCGCCTCAACTGTCGTCCTAGCCGTCTCTTGGCCGACCACACCACAACGTTTTCCTGCCCTGCCGATCCGGCTCTACGCATACGACTCGGCCACCGCGAGCATCGTCGATTCACCGCAGGAGAGATTCCGACAGGGACAGATCCCGGCCGCCACGATCGACGAGGGTGTGGCCGGGTCAGTAGCCGCGGAACCCGCGCGGGCGAGCTGGTACGACGCGTTCGGCCACCGGACCAACAGCGTGGACCTGCCGGATCTCGACGACCTGCGGGCCAGTCCGGTGCCGTTGAGCGCCACCTCCGCGGTGCCCGCTGGGACATACCAGTTTGTGTTGGCCACCGTCCGAGGGAACCGGGCGGAGGAGGTGCTCGCCTGGGTGCACGTGGAAATCGAGCGATGACGGAGGAGACGCCGCAGCCGACCAGCGCACCGCGGGAGGGATCCGGGCCCGGCCTCGCACCGCCACCCCGCCCGGTGAACCGGCCGATGGTGCCGGACCCGATCGTGCCGGCGGCGTACCGGCTCGACCGGCTCGGCGCCGCTCTCACCACTGGTGAGGCGTTGCTGGTGATGATCGCCGTGGCGTCGCTGGTCGGCGTCGTCCGCGATGACGGCACCGGGGTACGCGTCCTCGGCATGGTCAGCCTCGGGGTTGCCGGCATCTCACTGTTCACCGCCTGCATCGCGGCTGTCGTCGTCGTCGCTACCTCAGCCACGGGTGACTCGCCGCGTAGCCGCTTCAGGACCTGGGCCATCTGTGGTGGACTGGTGTTCGCCGTGCCCGCCCTCCTGGTTGTGCTCCTCACCCTCCTGCAGGTGGGAATCGCCTGGCGGGGCGCGCTGCTGAGCATTCCAACGACCCTTTTCGCGCTGTGGACATTCCGCCGGATGCAGCGCAACCGCAAGCCACCGTGGCGACTGGTCGCGGTCGCCTTCGCCTGGGGCCTGTTCGTCGCCGCCTACTTCGCCCAGATGGTCGAGGGCATCCTGCACGTCGTCATCACCGCAGAGCTTCTGCCGGGCACCGCGGCGATACTCAGTCACGCGGCCGCCGCCGCGGTCCCTGAGGAGTTGGGCAAGGGCGCTGGGGTCCTCGTGATCGTGCTGCTCGTCTGGCGGCGCGTTGACGGCATGCTCGGTGGCATCGTCATCGGCGCCTGCGTCGGAATCGGCTTTCAGTTCGCCGAGTCGATGTCCTACATGACCGGAGACTTCGGCGCTGTGCTCTACCAGCACTGGTACCGGCAGGTCACCGGGCTCCTGGTCAGCCATGCCACCTACACGGGGATCATCGGCGCCGGCATCGGACTCGCCATGCAGTTCAACGACTGGCGACGGCGGGTGGTCTGCGTCGGTAGCGGCTTCCTCGTCGCCATCGCGGCCCACCTGATCTGGGACGTCTTCGCGATGGGCCGCCTGTACTGGGAGTCTGACAATTCCCTGCTTCAGCTGTTCGTGGTGCAGCCGCTGAACCTCATCGTCCTCAAGGGGCCGGCGTTCGCCATCCTGCTGTTTCTCATCATCATCGCGTTGCGTCAAGAAACCAGGTCGCTGCACCAGCACCTCCGGAGGGAGGCGCGCGACCCGCGCGGCGCGATCACCCCGGCCGAGGTGCCCGTACTGGTGAATCCGCCACTGCGCTTCCGGATGCGGCTACAGGCACTTCTGCGTGGCGACCGTCCGGCCTACTCCCGGATGAAGCGTCTGCACTCCGCGCAACTGGACCTGGCGTTCGCCGAATGGCGCCGCGACCGGGGTGACCCGCAGCCGCCGGGAGTCGAAGAATCGCTGCGGCAGCGGATTCACGATCTCAAGGCGGAATCCGCTCTGGTCCCGGCCGCCGTCGCCGGCCAGCGGTGACGATCGCATGGCGTGGGCCTTCCCGCGTCGGCTGACCTACAGAGCCAGCGATGCCCGCTGAAGACCGGCCTCCTGGTTGCTGATCTGGATCGGACCGGGTATCTGGCCGCCGTTAGTGGATCTATGTCACACTCCTCGGGTGACGCTGCCTCCGCCGTCTGACGTGCCCGACGACCAGGGTGTGACTCCACCGGAACCCGGCATGGCCGCGCCGCCGTCAGCGCCGCCGATGGCGCCGTCGAAGCGCAACGGGCCTCTCTTCATCGGCGTCATCGCCGGGGTGCTGGCATTGTGCCTGCTCGGGACCTGCGTGGTCGCGGCCGGCGCGCTGGTCGTCTCCAACATGGACGGCGACGGCCGACAAACAGCCGTCGCGGACGGATCCTCTCCCGTGCCGTCGCCGACGACACCCCCACCGCCGTCCACCGAGGAGACGGATTCCCCGCCTGAGGAGGAGCCGACGACCGAGGCGGCTCCGCCACCGCCGCCCGCGAAGATCGGGCAGTGCATCGTCGTCAGCGAAGACGGGGACTTCCTGGGGATTGGCAACTGCAACGGCACGCGTGGCACCTATCGGGTGGTTTCGGTGGACTATGAACGGGGTGCGTGCGCCGATCCCGAGTCCGCGTACATCACGGAAGAGGGCTACCGCCTGTGCCTGGAGCTCCACCTGGTGCGCAATTACTGTTACAAATTCCCAAAGAATGATGGCTGGATCGTCGGCGCGTCGAAGTGTAAGGCAAAGGGCACGGTTCATGTCGTCGACATCGTCCCAGGGGCCTCCAACGGCGACCGGTGCACGCGGGACTACCGGTGGAACCGTTGGTACCGGTTCACACACCCCACTGTTGTTTACTGCGTTCTGCAGTATTAGAGGCGTCTGGTCACGCTTGGAACGCAGTATCGGCAACCTCGCCGTTGCGGCGTCGACCATCTCCTCGCGAGGATCAAGAAACGGCTCAAGCGCATCCAGTGCCGCCCCGGCCTGCTCGACGGATTCCTCGCCCAGGCCAGCCTGACCCTCGAACCCGACTCGACCTAGTCTTCCAAAATCTGTGGTCGTCGAGCTGGGTGAGCCAACGAAGCGTGCTGTCAGGGCCGACAGCGAAGTGATAGCCGAGGCCGTAGCCGGTGCCACCGCCTTGCGCGTACCGCTCGCACTTGCTGACTGCCGCGGGGAAATTCGGGTGCGGAGGGTCGGTGGGGTGGTATGGGATCGGGGGATGGCGATCGAGATGGGTAGGCCGGGTGTCGCTGGGCTCGGTGACGTGGTGCGGGTGTTGGGGGAGTGGCAGTACGACCGAGGGCTTGTGCAGTTGCATCCGGGGGATGTGGGGTGGTTCTGGCGGTTCGGGGCGGAGCGGACGGCGGAGGCCACGCGGACTTGGAGTCGGGCTGGGGAGGTTGTGGCGGTCGGGCTGCTGGATGGCGCGGAGCTGCTGCGGTTGGCGTTCGCGCCGGAGGCGTTGCGGGACGAGGAGTTGGCGCAGCGGGTGGTCGAGGACGCGTCGGCGCCTGAGCGTGGCGTGCTGCCCGAGGGCGAGGTGTACGTCGAGGCGCCGATGGGTGCGCTGGTCCAGGACCTGTTGTTCGAGGACGGCTGGGAGAGTGGCGAGCCGTGGACACCACTTCGGCGTGGCCTCGGCGTGCCTGTGCCGGATCCGGGCGTTCGTGTCGAGGTGATCGGGCCGGAACAGGCGCACGAGTGGGCCGCGGTCCTGCGGGCGTCGTTCGACGGGTCGACGTTCACCGACGAGCGCTGGCACGCGATGGCGGCAGGTGCGCCGTATGTCGACGCGCGGTGCCTGGTCGTTCGTAATGAGCAGGGCGAGGCGGTGGCGGCCGTGACGGTGTGGTCGGCGGGTGAGGGCAGGCCAGGGCTGATCGAGCCGATGGGGGTGCACCGGGCACACCGCGGTCACGGTTACGGCCGAGCGGTCACGGTCGCCGCGGCGCGCGCACTGCAGGATCTGGGCTCGTCCAGCGTGGACGTGTGCACCCCGAGCTCCAACGTCGCCGCCGTCGCCACCTACCAGTCGGCCGGCCTCGAGCAGTTGCCCGAGAGACGGGACCTGTATCGCAAGGCTTCCTGAGGCTTTCGGTGCGGGGTCGGGGTGTGGCCAGGATCGCGCGGCCGGTCTCGGCGAGGCAGCCGTCGACCAGCGGCCAGCGCCTCCGGCACGCCGCGTGCACATCCGGCACCGTGATGTCGAGATGCACGTCGCTGGCGGACCCCGAGTACGGGATGTGCGTCATCGTGGCGGCGTGCGGCTCGCCGCCCCGTCATCCCGTTCAGCACACCAGAGCCACCGGACGGTTTCCGACGTGTACCCGCAGGGCAAGGACCTCAACGACGTGGTCCTGCTCGCCGAACACACCACCGTCGACCACACCCTCGTCCGCCAGCTCGTGCGGCCGGAACCCGAGCCAGCGTCCGAGCCGACCCCGGCGGGCCGCAGGAGCTCGACCGTGGCGAGACCGACCGGGCCGCTCACGCCGCGTGTGCGGAAGACCTGACGGTCACCGGGCTTCCGCACGGCCGGGCACCGTGCCTGATCGCTCGCGGGCGTCGCTGTGGTACGACGACCGCCGCCGTCACCACCGCGGCCACGGACATCGCCGCCGCCTGCATCAGCGCACCTTCCTGCTCCGTCGACGCCTCGTCTCGCCCACCCCATCTCGCTGTCGAGTTCCAACCATGTCGTTCCCATCGTGGGGACACCGCAGCGGCAGTGGGCTCTGTCCGACGCAATCGACACGGTCGGGCCATTCCCCACGCGGACACGCCGCCGGTGAGTGCGCCAGGTGCGATCGCGTGATCAGGAGCGGAGCCCGCCGGCCGCCCGAGCCCACCCGTACGGATCCGAACATCCCCGAACGCCTGGCCCCGGCCCCGACGGCGCAGGCGTGGATACGTTCTGGACCCAGTGCCCTGAGGGCAGCCGGCGGTGGGACAGGACGGGGGCGGAGTGACCGAGCGCGCCGCGACGTACGCCGAGGTGTTCGCGGTGCGCGAGTACCGCTACCTGTTCGTGGCGTACCTGCTGTCCCTGGCGGGTGACCAGCTCACGGCCGTGACCGTGGCGTACCTCGTCTACACCGGCACCGGCTCGGCCGCGCTGGCGGCGGCCGCCTACGCCAGTTCCTACCTCGCCTGGCTCGCGGGCGGGCCGCTGCTGTCCGGCCTCGCCGACCGGTTCCCCCGGCGGCGGATCCTGGTCGCGTGCGACCTTGCCCGGGCGGCGCTCGTCCCGGCGGCGGCGCTGCCGGACCTCCCCGCGCCCGCCCTGGTGGCGCTGCTGTTCGCGGTCAACCTGATGCGGCCGCCGTTCGTGGCCGCGAGGGCGGCGCTGATACCCGAAGTGCTCGACGGTGACCGTTACGCGGTGGCGAACGGCGTGGACAACATCTGCGCCCAGGTCGTGCAGGTGCTCGGCTTCGCCGTCGGGGGGAGCCTGGTGGCGCTGCTGTCGCTGCGCGGTGCGCTGCTGGTGGACGCCGGCACGTTCCTCGTCTCCGCACTTCTGATCATGATCGGCGTTCGTTCCCGCCCCGCGCCCCGGCCGCCCGGCCGCCCGGCCCGCCGCGGCCGGGCGGCCGGCCTGCGGGTGATCTTCACCGATCCCCGGCTGCGCGCCTACGTCCTCGTCCTGTGGGCAGCCAGCGCCTTCACCTACGCCGCCGAAGGACTGATGGCGCCGCTGGCCCGACAGTACGGAGGCGGCGCCGGCACCGTCGGGCTGTTGCTGGCGGCGGCGCCGACGGGGATGGCCCTCGGCGGGGTCGCCCTCACCCGGCTTTGTCCGCCGGCGGCCCGGCCACGACTGATCCTGCCCCTGGCCGCGCTCTCCGCCGGGGTGCTGGCGGCGACCTGGTTCGTGCCTCCGCTGTGGGTCGTCCTCCTGCTGTTGGTGCTGGCCGGCACCGCGAGCGCTTTCGCCATTCCGCTGAACGCGTTGTTCGGCCGGGCCGTGCCGACGCAGTACCGGGGACGCGCGTTCGGGGTGGCCATCACCGGTCTGAGCGGGCTCCAGGGGGCGGCGATGGTCATGGCGGGTCTGGCCGCGGACCGGTGGCCGGCGACCACGGTGATCGGGTTCAGCGGACTGTCGGGCGTGGCGGCGGTCCTCGCCCTCGTACCGCTGTGGCCGCGGCGGTCTGCCTGCACGCCGACGACGTTCGAGGTTCCGGTCGAACAAGGCCGAACGACCTCGACCGCCGACAGCCCTACCGCCGAGGCGGGCGGCGGCCGACGCTGAGATCACGGGCGGGCACGGGGCCGCCACGAAGGGAGAGGAGAAGCGCATGCGCAGCGTCCGCAAGCGTGGCGTCAGCTGGACCTGACCCTGACGTTCCATCACGTCGGCGACGTGCCTCCGGCTCCGACCTCACCGCCGGAGGAAGCCGACCGCTCTCACGAGAGGAGGTGCGGGCGATGCGGAAGGACGACTGCACTGCCTGAGATCCGTGAACCACGGTGGGTGGTCACCGCGGGTGACCACCCACCCCCTCGACGCTGGAGGAGTCATGCGCGGTCAGGGTGGCCACCCGCTCACCATGGGTCAGCTCTCCATGTGGAGAGCCCTCTCGGTGCGCCCTCCGGAGCAACTCTGGGAGTCCAACCAGGACGTGGTCTGGCCGGTTCCGGCCGGAACCACCGAGGAGCAGGTACGCCAGGCGCTCACCGCGCTGGCGGTGCGGCACGAGTCGCTGCGCACCGTCTACCGGCCGGCGGACGAGCCCGACGCCGTGCGGCAGGTGGTCCTGCGCGACCCGCTCGTGCGCTTCGCCGAGGCGTCCGTACGGGAGCCGTTCGACCTGGCCGCCCAGCCGGCGTGGCGGGCCTGGGTGCGCAATCCCGACGACGGTGGACCGCCGCGGGTCCATCTGGTGATCCACCACCTCGCGGCCGACGGCGCCGCCGTGCGGATCCTGGAGTCCGACCTGCGCGCCCTGCTGCGCGGTGACCGCCTCGCCGACGCCCCCGCGCCCCGCGAGGTGGCCGAACTCCAGCGCGCCGACGGCTTCCGGGCCAGGCTGACCGCGGCCGGCGAGTACCGCCGGCGGATCGTCGCCGCCGCACCGCGGGTTCCGGTGTCCCGGGGTTCCCTGGTGCGGGCTCGCGCGCACACCGGCATCCCGTACGGCGCGGTTCGCCACGCGGCGCGGCGGCTGCAGGTCACCGTGCCCACCCTGCTGCTCACCGTCTACGCGCAGGCGCTGGTCGCGACCACGGGCCGGACGGACCAACTGCTGTGGCAGTTGGCCGCGAACCGGCTGGATCCCACGGTGCGGCACCTGGTGTCGTCGATGACCCAGTGGGTGCCCATGCCCGCCGCCTGCGACCCCGACGGGCCGCTGCGCCCGATGGCCCGCGAGGTCAACGTCGCGGCGGTGCGCGCCATGCAGCACGGCGTGTACGACCCGTTCGCCGTCGCGCCCATGGACTTCGACCACGGCAGCTTCTTCACCTTCATCCCGGCCCCCGCCGACGCCGACCCCGCGCCGTCCGAGGTGACGCCCCGGCGTGTCGAGTTCCTTCCGCCCCGCGCCTACAGTGGGGCCAGCTTCTACCTGATCGCCTGGGTACACCCCTGCGTGCAGCTCACCATGCGGGTGATGCGCAGCGGGTACGGACGCGCCGAGGTGGAACGCTTCCTGACCACCATGACCGACCTCCTGCTGCGCGCGGTCGAGGACCCGGCATGAGGGACAGTCTGTGGCGACACCGTGACTTCATGGTGTTGTGGTCGGGCCGGACCCTCAGCGAGGTGGGCGACGCCGTCTCGATGCTGGCCATTCCGCTGCTGGCCGTCACCGTGCTGGACGCCTCCGCCGTCGAGGTCGGCGTCCTCGGCGCCACCCGGATGATCGCCTACCTGTTCCTCTCCCTGCCCGCCGGGGTGTGGGTGGACCGGATGCGCAAACGACGGGTCATGGTGGCCTGTCACCTCGTGCGGGCCGGGCTGGTGGCCACCGTCGCCATCGGCGCGTGGGCCGGCTGGGTCACGATGGCGCAGCTGTGGATCGTGGCGCTGCTGTCCAGCGTCTGCACCGTGCTGTACGAGACCGCGCACCAGAGCTTCCTGCCGTCGGTCGTCGCCGGCAACCAGCTACTCGACGCCAACGGCAAACTGACGACCACGTACTCGGTCTCGCGGATCGCCGGATACGGCGTGGGCAGCGTACTCGTGTCGGCGGTGGGCGTGGCGCGTACCGCGGGCATCGACGCGCTCGCCTACGTGGTCAACGCCGTGTCCCTCATGCTGCTCCGCCGTCCAGAGCAACCGCCGGCCGTGGCGCGGCGTCGGAACTTCCGCCGGGAGCTGGGCGCCGGGCTCTCCTTCGTGTTCCGCCACCCGATCATGCCCAGACTGGTGGCGGCCTCGGCCTCGCTCAACCTCTTCAGCCAGATGATCTTCGCGCTGGCGGTCCTGTACCTCGTGCGTGACCTCCACCTGAGCGAGCACATGGTCGGTGTGGTGTTGGCGCTCACCACGCTGGGCGGGATCGGCGGCGGCCTGGTCTCCGCGCGGCTGGCGCGCCTGGTGGGCACGGCCCGGATCATCTGGATCGCCCCACTGGGGCTCGGCTGGACGGTGCTGCTCGTACCGGCCGCCCAGCCCGGTTGGGGTCCGATCGCCTACACGGCCGGCATGGCGGGGCTGGGTGCGGTGTTCGCCATCTACAACGCGGCGGCGGTCAGCTACCGGCAGCGGGTCTGCCCGCCGGACCTGCTGGGCAGGATGACCGCGTCGGTCCGGTGGGTGATCTTCGGGGTGATGCCGGTCGGCGCCCTGACGGGCGGACTGCTGGGCAGTTGGCTGGGGGTGCGCCCGACGCTGTGGATCGCCGCCGCCGGAGTGTGGGCGTCCGGTCTGTTGCTCTACTTCTCGCCGCTGCGGCGGTGGCGCGACCTGCCGGACGAGGCCGGCACGCCGGACGGCGAGCAGCCGCCGCCGAGACTCCCGGCGCCGCACGGGCGGTCGCCGGTCGACCCGGCCGGAAAGGCCATGGGAGGTGTACGAGGTGGATGACCAGCCATACGCGCAGCACATTCTGTCCTGGGCGGGCGGGCCGGCGGACATCGACCGGTTCGTCGCGCTGGGCGGGGCACGGCTGCCCGCCGAGCCCGACCCGGCAGCCCTGCGCCGAGCCCTGGACGCGCTCCTGGCCCGGCATCCCGTACTCGGTAAGGGGCCGGTGCCGCTGCGAACGGTCGACGACGTGTGGGCGGCGGCCGCCGCCGGCCGGTACCCGCCCGACGCGCGGTGCCTGCTCTGGGCGTACCTGGCCGGCCGCGAGTTGCTTCTCGTGGCGCACCACACCGTGTCCGACCCGTGGTCCATGCGGCTGCTGCTCCGCGAGGTGATGAAACCGGGGACCGGCCCGGCCCCCGCCTACCACGCCAGCGTGTCCTCCCCCGCGCTTAGGCGGGTGAACCGGTCCCTGCCGTTCTGGCGTCGGATGCTGGCCGACGTGCCGACCCTGGCCCCGGACCCCGGCGGCGACACCGGCACGGCCGAGATCAGGACGCCGAGCGGCATCACCCAGCAGCAGGCGGCAGCGGTCGCCCGGACCGTGCGCAGCACGCCATTCGTCGTCCTGCTCACCGCGTACGCGCGGGCCCTCGGCCCGCTGTGCCCGGGCGAGGCGGTCGTCCCGGTGCTGACCCACGGCCGGCAGCGGTCCGACTGGGACACCGTGGGGCTGTACATGAACGTGCTGCCGGTGCGGCTCGGCACGCCGACGGTGGGCGCGGTGCACCGCGCGTTCGCCGAGGCGTACGCCCACGAGATTCCGTTTCCGGTGCTGCTGGACGCGGTGCCGCAGGCCGACGCGCTGTTCGCCGAAGGCGGACCGGCTCTGGCCCAGTTCGAGGTCATCCAGGTGCCCGACGGCACCGGGATCGAGCCGCTGACGATCCCGGCCGGGCTCGGGCTGGGCGGGCCGGTGCTGCCCGTCAACGGGCTGGCGTTCTGGCTCGAGCCGGGTGCGGGCGGCGGCTACACCGCCTGCCTGCGGTACCGCCGCTCCTACCGGGAGACCGAGATGCAGGCCCTGACCCGGCGATTCATCGACAGTTGGGAGGATGTCCGTGCCGACGCGGAGCGAGCTTGAGTCGATGCTGACCCGGCTCTGGAGCGAGAAGCTGAACGTCACGCCGGTGGGCGTCGAGGACGACTTCTTCGCCCTCGGCGGCGACTCGCTGCTCGCCGCCGACCTGCTGATGGACCTCTACGAGCAGCTCGGCGTCGAGGTCGACGCCGCGGTGCTGTTCCTCAAGCCGACCATCGCCGAACTGGTCGACGAGGTGCTGGCCGCATGAGGACCGCGCCCTGCCTCCGGATCCGGCCACCGGGCCGGATCGACCTCGCCGACCCCGCCCTGCACGGCGCCGGCGACCCGCACGCCGCCTGGCGGACGCTGCGCCGGTGGGATCCAATCGGATGGCAGCCGGTCGAGGGCAGGCCGGGCTTCTGGGCGGTCACCCGCTACGCCGACGCCAGGACCGTCCTGGCCGACCACGCCAGGTTCACCTCCACCGGTGGGGTGATGCTCACCATGCTCGGCCGGGCGGAGCCGGCGCAGAACCAGCAGTTCGCGGCGACCGACCCGCCGCGGCACGGCCTCATCCGGGGGCCGCTGCAACGGCAGATGACCGCACGTGCGGTGGCGCGGCACGCGCCGGCCATCCGTTCCTTCGTCCGGCAGATGCTCCGCCCCGCCGCCGGGGCCCTGGACTTCGCCGAGCTCACCTCCGCCCTGCCGCTGGCCTTCCTGGGGCCGCTGATGGGCATCCCGGCCGCGGACTGGCCCGCCCTGGCCCGGTGGGTGTCCATGTCGGTGGCCGAGCACGACCCGGACGTCGCGCTGCCCGACGGCCCGTCGGCGACCCTCGACCGCGGGCACCGGGAACTTTTCGCCTACCTGCTCCACCTGGTGCTCGAACACCGTCGGCGCCCACGCGGAGACCTGGTGGACCTGCTGGGGGCCATGCCGCTGCGCCCCGGAGCGATCGTCGCCAACTGCTACAGCCTGCTCCTCGGCGGCAGCGCCGCCATCCCGCACGTGCCCCGCGCGGCCCTGGCCGAGCTGATCCGCACCGACCGCTACGAGCAGTGGGCCCGGCGACCCGAGCGGGTCGGCCGCGCGGTGGAGGAGGCGCTGCGGTTCACCTCCCCCGCCGGGCACTTCATGCGGTTGGCGACCCGGGACACCACCGTCGGCGGCGTACGCGTCGCGGCGGGCGACGCCGTCGTGGTGTGGCTCGGGTCGGCGAACCGCGACGAGACCGTCTTCCCCGACCCCGACACGCTGGACCTGGACCGCCACCCGAACCGGCATCTGGCCTTCGGGGACGGGCGGCACTACTGCCTGGGAGCGGCCGTCGCCAGACTGACGTTGCGCGTCTTCTTCGAGGAACTCTTCGCCACCTTCGCGTCCTTCGAGCCGGCCGGCGAGGTCGAGCGCGTACGGTCGACCTGGCTGGGCGGGATCAAGCGGATGCCGGTCGTGGCCGGGCGACGATGATCACCGAGGCGCTGGCCGCTCAGCTGCGCTCCCGCCGGGAGACGCCGGCCGTGATGGATCGCGAGCAGGCCCTGACGTACGCGGACCTGGACGGCTTGTCCGGCGCGGTCGCCCTCCATCTCCAGCAGCGGGGCGTGGCCGTCGGGGAGCCGGTGATCGTGCACACCCGGCTGTCGTGCTGGGCCGTCGTGGCCATGCTCGGCGTACTGCGGGCGGGAGCACGTTACGTCCCCGTCGACGCGGCCTTCCCGGCGGCGCGCCGCGAGCTGATGGCCGCGGGCAGCGGTGCCCGGGTGACACTCACCGAGAGCCTGCTGGCGTCGCTGCGCCCGGCCCGCTCCGGCTGGCGGGACGGGCCCGACGCGTACACGCTGTTCACCAGCGGCTCGACCGGCGTGCCGAAGGCGGTCACGGTGTCGCGGGCGGCGCTGAGCTACTCGACCGGCGCCCGGCTGGAGTACTACGGTCGTGCGCCGCAGCGGTTCCTGCTGTGCTCCTCCATCTCGTTCGACAGCTCCGTGGCGGGCATCTACTGGACGCTGTGCACCGGGGGCACACTGGTCATCCCGAGCGACCGGCCGTTCGACGTGCGGGCGCTGGTCCGGGCCGGCACCGTGCACCGGCCCACCCACACCCTGATGGTGCCGTCCCTGTACCGGCTGGTGCTGCGCTCGCCGGTGCCCAGCCTGACCACCGTGATCGTGGCGGGGGAGAGCTGCCCGCCCGGCCTGGTCGACCTGCATCACGAGCGGATGCCCCACGCGACGCTCTACAACGAGTACGGCCCCACCGAGTGCACCGTCTGGAGCACCGTGCACAGGTGCGCGCCGGGCGAGGACCCCGTCCCCATCGGCCGGCCGATCCCCGGCACCACGATCTCCATCGACGACGGCGAGCTGTGCATCTCCTCGCCGGGGGTGGTGTCCGGGGGACCGGTCTACCGCACCGGCGACCGGGTCAGCCTGGGCGCCGACGGCCTGCTCCGCTACCACGGACGCGTCGACGAGCAGCTCAAGGTCGGCGGCATGCGCATCGAACCGGCCGAGATCGAGCACGCCCTGATGTCCCACCCGGCGGTGCTCCTCGCCGGCGTCGCCGTCCCCTACCAGGGCGTCGCGTACGTGGTCTGCGCCGAACCGGTGCCTCAGCGGACCTTGCGCGCGCACCTGCTCGACCGGCTGCCCGCCGTGGCTGTACCCACCGCCTTCGAGCGGCTGGAGCGGCTGCCCACCCTGCCCAACGGCAAACTCGACAGGCGCGCTCTGGGCCGGTCCGACCACACTCCACCTCATGGCTGAGGGACACGCGTCTCCGGCACCGGCCGGCGTGCGCATCGCCGCGACCGCCGCGTACGCGAGCACCGCCCGGATCGACGACCTACGCGCCACCGAGTATCGGCACCTCGACCGCGACGGACGCGTCTACCTCGACTACACCGGGGCCGGGGTGGCCGCACGGGCACAGGTCGCCGCCCACCACGACCGGTTGCTCGCCGGCCCGTACGGCAATCCACACTCGGAGAACGCCACCTCCGAGACGACCGGCGCACTGCTCGCCTCGGCCCGACGCGCGGTGCTCGACTTCTTCCGCGCCGACCCCAGCGAGTACGTGGTCGTCTTCACCCCGAACGCCAGTGGCGCCTGCCGCCTGGTGGGCGAGGCGTACGTCTTCGGCCGCGGCCGCCCGCTCGTGCTGACCTGGGACAACCACAACTCCGTCAACGGCATCCGGGAGTACGCCCGCGCGGCCCGCGCGCCGGTCCGCTACGTGCCGCTGGCCGGGCCCGACCTGCGGGTGGCCGAGTCCGACGTGATCGCCGCGCTGGCCGCCGGCCGAGGCGGGGCGGGCGGCCGTAGCCGGCGGCGCAGGTCCGGCCCCACCGGGCTCTTCGCCTACCCGGCACAGAGCAACTTCACCGGCGTGCAGCATCCGCTCTCGTGGGTGGAACTGGCCCGGCAGCGCGGGTACGACGTGCTGCTCGACGCCGCCGCCTTCGCCCCGACGAACCGGCTGGACCTGAGCGTCGTGCAGCCGGACTTCGTCTGCCTGATCTGGTACAAGCTCTTCGGCTACCCCACCGGGGTGGGGGCGCTGCTGGCCCGGCGCGGGGCGCTGGCCCGGCTGCGCCGACCCTGGTTCGCCGGTGGCACCATCCGGGCGGTCAGCGTCCAGGGCGACTGGCACCAGCCGATGGGGGACGAGTCGGGGTTCGAGGACGGCACGCTGAACTTCCTCAGCCTCCCCGACGTGGAGTTCGGGCTGCGCTGGCTCGACTCGATCGGCGTCGACCTCGTCCACACCCGCGTCGGCCTGCTCACCGGGTGGCTGCTGGAGCGGCTGACCGCGTTGCGACACCGCAACGGCCGGCCGCTCGTCCACGTCTACGGGCCGTCGACGGGCGACGCCCGGGGTGGCACCGTGGCGTTCAACTTCCGCTACCCGGACGGCTCGCTGGTTGACGAGCGGCTCGTCGCGCTCGAATCGTCGGCGGCCGGCTTCGCCCTGCGTACGGGCTGCTTCTGCAACCCGGGCGCGGCCGAGGCCGCCTTCGGGATCAGCCGCCGCTCGCTGCGCCGTACGAACCTCGCCCACGCCGGGACGATCGACCAGCATCTCGCCGCGCTGCGGCTGCCGACCGGCGGAGCGGTACGCGTCTCCTTCGGTCTGGCCTCGACCGCGGCCGACGCGGAACGCTTCCTGGCCTTCGCCGAATCGACCTACCTGGACCGCGCCGGCCCCGCCGACGTCCGGCTGGCACCACGGATACGCTGCTGAGCACGGCGAGCGCCCGCCCGGCAGCCGCCAGACGCGCGTCGTGAGGCCGTGGGCGGAAGCGCCCCGGGGTGGCGTCGACACCCGGAACCGCGCTGCCCGCCAGCGGCGGTCAGGCAGTCGGGTCCGCTGCCAGGGCGGCGCGGAGGCGGGTGCACGCCTGCGGGTCCAGCCCGTCGAGCCGGCCCAAGGCCTCCCGCCAGTGCCGGCGCGCCACGGCGTGGTGTCCGAGGCCCGCGTGGGCGTTGCCGAGCACCTGTAGCGCCAAGCCGATGCCCCGCCGGTGCTCGTAGCGTCGGCAGATCTCCAGTGACTCGGTCGCGCGAGCGATCGCCTCCCGGTGGTCACCGCCAGCGTGCAGCGTCTCGGCGAAGTTGACCAGCGCCTGGGCCTCGCGCAACGGATCGGTGCCGCCGTCGGCGACGGCGCGTCCCGCCTCGTGGCAGGCGACGGCCCGGGCGTGGTCGCCGAGGCGCTGGTATACCAGGGCCAGGTTGTCGAGCACCAACCCCTCCTTGTGCCGGTGGCCGAGTTGCCGCCGGATGACCAGGGCGGCCCGCAGGTGGTTCAGGGCGCCGGTCAGGTCGCCGCCGTCGCGCAGGGCGTTGCCGAGGTTGTTCAGGATGGCGGCCTCCCGGCTCCGGTCGCCGAGTTCGCGCTGGACGGCCAGGCACCGCTCGAGGATGGGGATCGCCTCGTCGAGCCGGCCCTGGCGCAGTAGCGCGACGGCGACGATGTTGAGCCCGGCGGCCTCGCCCGAGCGATCGCCACATCGGCTCGCCGCCGAGGCGGCGAGGTGGCCGAACTGTTGCTGCTCGGCGATGTGCCCGGCGTAGTCGAGGAACTTGACCGCCACAAGGGCCAGGTCGCGGACCTCGGTGAGGGCCCGTCCCGCCGTCGCCTGCTGGCCGGCCACCAGCAACAGGTTGGTGTGCTCCCGCTCGAACCACGTCCACGCGTCGGCCGCGTCGGCGAGGGGCGGGCCGGGTCGAGTCGGGCCGGTCGGCTCGTCGATGCCGAACCGGTCGTCGGGGTAGAGCAGCCGCGCCGCGCGGGTGGTGGCCGCGAGCAGCCACGCGGTGAGGTTACCGAGGGCCGCCTCCCGGTGGTGTGGGTCGTCCACCGCCTGCGCCCGCTCCCGGGCGTAGAGCCGGACGATGTCGTGGAACCGGTATCCGCCGCCACCGGCCGACTCGATCAGGTGCGCGTCGGCCAACGCGTCCAGGGCCTGCTCGGCGACGGTCACCGGCAGGTCGGCCAGTGCCGCGCAGCCGTACGGCGTGAGGTGCGTCCAGTCGGGCAGCGCGGCGAGCCGGAAGAGGCGGGCCGCCTGCCGGCGTCCGCCCTGCCGCGCGTCCCCGAACACCTGGTAGCCCAGGTGCAGGCTGGCCCGTACGGACAGGTCACCGACCTCCAGGACGTCCAACCGCATGCCCTCGTCGTCCATCCGCTCGGCGAGGCCGGTCAGCGAGGCGTCCGGCCGGGCCGCGGCGCGGGCGCCGACGATTCGCAACGCCAGCGGCAACCCGCCGCACCGGCGGACCACCGTCGCGGCCGCGGCGGGCTCCGCCTGCACGCGGTGGGCGCCGGTGAGCCCGGTGAGCAGGGCGAGCGCCTCGTCGTCGGGTAACGGGCCGAGGCGGATTCGCGCCGTCGTGTCGAGGTCGGGGAGCATCCACCGGCTCGTGACGATCGTGGTGCATCCGGTCCCGCTGGCCAGGAGCGGTCGGACCTGCGCCGCCGATGCGGCGTTGTCCAGCACCACGAGCACGCCCCGTCCGGCGGTCCACGTGCGCAGCAACGCCGAGGCCTCGTCGAGCGAGGCGGGGACGGTGGGCAGGCCCAGCGCCCGCAGGAACCGGCCCAACACGTCCGCGGGCTCGGCGGCCGCGACGCCGTCGGTGGCCCCGCGCAGGTCCGCGTAGAGGCAACCGCCGTCGTAACGTCCCACGATCCGGTGCGCGACGTGCAGGGCGAGCGCGGACTTGCCGACCCCGCCGGCACCTTCGACGAGGCACACCGCGGCGTCGGTCTCCGTGGCCGTGAGCAGTTGGCCGACCTCCGCCGAGCGGCCCGTCATCATCGGGGGCGCAGGTGGCAGTTGATAGGGGACCGGTGTCCCCGACCCGCTCTCCACCGGCGGCGGCTCGCTTGCCGCCGGCCACGACAGCCCCCGTAGTACGGCCCGGTCCCGGCCGCCGCCGGACGCGGCGACCCGCCCCCGTTCCGGGCCGGCCGACCCGGTCCCGCCACCTGCGGGAATCAGGCGTAGGGCGGCGGAGCGCTGCGGGTGGGATGTCGGCCCGACACCCGTGGTGTCCGGCCCGCCGACCGGGCCGCTCGGACCGGTGACGCGCGCGGCCGGACCGATCGGGGAGTGACCGGGCCGGCCCGAGGAGCGCGCCCGCGTGGCCGTCGGGGGCGTCGCCGCCGTACGGGCGGAGGCCAGCCGGCCCCAGACGGCCAGCCACGCTGTCGCGCGGTCGTCCGGCACGTCGCAGGCCCGCAGCAGTGCCGACACCAGATCGCGGCGGGGCAGCGTCGACCGGCCCAGCATCGTCGCCAGGGTGCTCGCCGGCAGCACGTCCCCGTTGCGCTGCGCGCGGCGGGCGATCTCGCGATAGGCGAGGCCGGACTGGTCGCGGACGCGACGCAGCAGCCTGACGTACTGCTCCGGACTGGTCGCGGTGGTCGGGTCGACGCCGAAGTCGGCGGCCGTCATGCGCGCCCTCACGTCAGATGTCATGTGCCCGGGCCGAGGGCGCCGGGCGGGTCTGCCAGAGTGCGTCACACGGTACAGGGCCCGGGCCAGGCACCGTCGCCCCGATACTCCGAAATGGATGGTCCTCCAGGGATGTGCAGCCAGACGATCGGGTCATCCAGCACCCGGAACAGGTTTGGAGAGTCCGCTCAGCGTTGTACGGGCGCAACACCACGTCACCGTCGACCATCGAGGTCCGCACCCTCAAGGGCCACTCCACCCAGGCGTTATGTCCGCCAGAGCCAGTCGGCCTGCTGGAACACACGGAAGCCGGAACCATCAAGCGACGCGGTCGACGTCGCGGCCCGCTCGGTGCACTCTCATGGCGCCCCTACGTCGCCGGCGTTAGCAGGATTCGGTGGGTCCACTCCAGCAGACGGGTCACGCGGAACGGGCCGGTCCAGCCGACCGGCGGCGCATTGTCCTCATACTCGACCGCCGACCAGCAGTCGTCGAACACGACTGTGTACTCGCGGTTGCCTGGAAAAACGTTGGTGACGGTTCCCACGACAACTCCGCCCTCGGAGTACCGTCTGCTGATCGCGGCCCATTCCTCACCTGACCAGCGCGAATAGCGGGTCCGACGACCTCGCATCCCGGCGTCCAACGGAAACAGCCGCACCTGGCCGGGCCGGTGTTGCAACACCTCGAAGAGCCCAGCCTTGTCGGCCGCGGGCCAGTCGGCCGGATCATCCGGCAGGTGTAGGACGTCGACCCACCCCTGCGGCGGCTGACCAAGGTCCACCAGCACGCCTGCCCGTCCCGCGCCCATAGGGACGGCACTCACGGTTCCTCGCACCCGGTCGCCCACCGGGAAGGCGAGACGTGCAGCGAACAGGTCGTCAGCACTCGTCGTCAATCGGCAGTCCTCCCTCCACGGCACGTGCATCCATCACCTGCATTCGGCGTGTGGGCCGCCGCCGGACCATCTACCGCAGGATCAGGTGGCAGCTCTCTGAGCCCGAGTCGAGTACATCGACACAGAAGCGCGGGTGGCGATGCTGCTGTCTGGGCCTCGGGTCATGCGAGTGTCTTGGCGGTGATCTCCGCCGGTGTGAGGGTGGCGTCGATGGAGGTCAGCTTGCCTAATGCGCGGTAGTGACTGAGAGTGGCTGCCGCGGCTGGTCGGTAGGACTGCAGGCCCGCGGCGATGCGGTCGGGGTTGTCGTCGTGGCGCTGGAACAGTTCGCCTCCACAGCGGTCGCAGGCGTTGGGGCGTGCTGGGGCGGCGAACTCGGTGTGCCAGGTTCTGCCGCAGCCGCGGCAGGTGCGACGGCCGGCCAGGCGGCGAAGGACCTCGGCGTCGGGCAGGACGAGGTCGATCGCTCGGTCGATGGGTGTGCCGAGGTCGAACAGCACGGCATCGAGCGCCACCGCGCTGACGGCATGGTTGGGGAAGCCGTCGAGGACGAAGCCAGCGGCGACGTCGGGCCAGGCGAGGCGGTTACGGATCATGGACAGGAGAACCTGGTCTGGTACGAGTTCGCCAGCGTTCATATGCTGTAGGGCCTGGAGCACGGCAGGGGTTTTCGCCCGCATCTCGGCCTGGACGGCGTCCGTCAGGCTGAGGCAGGGAACGCCGAGGCTCGCGGCGATGGAGCCGGCGATGGTCTCCCGATCGGAGCCGGGTGGTCCGAGGACGGCCAGGCGCATCGACGCAGCCTATCGTTGTAGCCGGCGCTTCGCCGCTGCCCTGCGCGAGATGCATGGTCGGCTGCTCGTCGATTTGTTCCCCGTCGCGGACATCGCGGATCTTCTGGCAGCGGTCCGTTCGCGCCGAGAGTTGCCTCGGGAAGGCGAGGTTGAAGCGTTCGATGCTTGGCGCATCCGCCGGTTCCTCGACGAAGCCGCAGATGACGGCCACAGCGATGAGGACATCGACGCGGCCTGTTTCCATCTTGCCCGCGAGGGGTACCTACGCGAGGTGGTTGAAAGCCTCAGCGGAATGCCCTGTGCCGGGTGGACCATCCAGGCTCGGAGGTACCTGGTCTGCCAGTCCAACGTCGTCCAGAGGTGGCTAGGACGGCCCGCATCGCGGCGGTGATGTCGTGGTCGACGTCCGCGGTTTGGTGAACGGCGGACTGCCTGGAGAGGATCGCCTCGGCCTGCGCCGGGTGGTGGTCCGAGCAGCGGCGATGGAGCTCGACGGCCACGGGATACCGCGGCCTCCAGCGCGACAGAGGTCGGCAGAAATGCCGGCTCCTGGTCGTTCGAGGCGACAGGGGAGTCTGTCATCACGAACGCCCACTCGGCAGGTTGTCCATGAACGAGCTGACGGAGAAAACGGCTTGGCCGGGTCCGGCCGGCCCGTATCCGGGCGGGCTGGAGAGGCCGTTGCCTTCCATAGTCGCGCGGTAGACCTCCAGCAGCCGGACGTGGTACTCCAGCGGCGCCCCCTCCGGGTTGGTGCGGCCGAGCGGCGTGGTCGGCTCGGGGCACCAGGTGGTGAAGCGTGGGGTGATGCCGCGCGACATGAAGTACTGGAGGCCCTCGGCGGTGGACGCGATGGCCTCGTCCACGGTCGTGAAGCCGTGCGGGGCGGCCATCTCGACGCCGGCCACGAAGTTCGGGATCACGTTGCGCGGCCCGAAGACTTCGGCCGAGTCGAGGATGCGGCGGTGCCACTCCTCGCGGCCGACGTAGCGCTCCTTACCGGGGCAGTAGAGCTCGAACAGGCGCTTGTCCCACACCTCGTAGTTGGGGTGGTAGATCTGAATGCCGTAGTTCTTGAAGCGCTGCACGTCGGCGCGGGGCAGGGCCTGCGCGACCACCTTGCCGAGCCAGCGCCCCGGGAACCGTTCCTCGATCGCCTGGGCGTACCGGCCGTAGAAGTCGGCCTCAGCGCGCCCGTCGACCTTGGAAGTGATACTGCCGCCGGTGAGCGTGTACGCCTGGGACGCACGTTCGGTGTCGTACCTGTCGATGATCTCCAGGGCCTCGAGGACCTCGTCGACGGGTTTGACCCCGGTGTACGGGCGCCCGGCCGCCTTGTGCTGCCGCCAGTTGTGGTTGATGTCGCAGTACTGGCACTCCTCCTTGGCGCCAAAGTACTGGCAGACCCGGAAGACCGTCAGATAGATGAGGTAACCCCACTGGATCGTCGGGGCTACCTCCATCACCGATTTCCCGTTGGCCAGCGTTTGCTGGTAGTACGCGGGCATTGGCGGCAGCCCGACGTCGGCGATCGGCTTGCCGTCCAGGAATAGTTGCATCCGTCCGTCGTCGCCGGTCTTGACGCGGTACGGCGAGGCAGGATTGGTGCGGACCGACACGATCGTCCGCCGCAGCCCGTACGGCCCGCCGGTGAGCACGATCTCCTCCGGCGGCCGCCGCAGCGCGGCCGTGCCCAGCTCCGGCAGGGTCCGGTGGTCGAAGGAGAAAATGAAGTACGACTTCGGTTTGACGTCGCCGTTCTCGTTGTCCGTCAGCGCCGAGTCGTCGAAGGCGAGCCCGCCGCGCAGCAGGTCCTCCTTGATGACCGCCTCGTGCGGTACCTGTGGGAAACGGCTCATCACATTCTCGATGAGATCGGTGCGAGACGGCATACACCCTCCTGAACGTGTTGCGCGGGGACCGGGTGGCAGGACGCCACCCGATCACCCACGTGTCAGCTCTGCTTGGTCTCCCAGAAGATGCTCGCGATCTCCTCGATCTTGGCGAGGAGCCGCTCGGCGACGGCCGGGTCGGCGGCGCCCTTCGTGCCGCTGGCACCGGCCAGCTTGGTGGCCTCGTTGAACAGGCCGTGCAACTGCGGGTACTTCTCGAAGTGTGGCGCCTTGAAGTAGTCGGTCCACAGCACCCAGAGGTGGTGCTTGACCAGTTCGGCGCGCTGCTCCTTGATGATCAGCGAACGGGTGCGGAACTCCGGGTCGGTGTTGTCCTGGTACTTCTTGCTGATCGCGAGGATCGACTCGGCCTCGATGCGGGCCTGGGCCGGGTCGTAGACCCCGCAGGGCAGGTCGCAGTGGGCGCTCGCGGTGGTCCGCGGGCGCAGCAGAGATGACAGCCTCATCAGATTCCTTCCGGCAACAACGGTGTAGTGACGAAACCCCTGGCGTGATGGCGCCGTCAGCCCTGCCGGACCGTCCGGTCCGGCCGCGCTGATGCCCGGTACCCCCGTCGGATAGCGGCGGAAGGCACCCTTCATCAGCTCCGCGACGCCGATTCGTTGATCCACAACAAGGACGCTAGACATTTCAACCGGACTTCAGGTCAAGCCGGTGCTGTCCTGCCCACCCTTCTCGTCGAGGCGTACCGGTCCCTGGCCCTGATAGCGAAGCCGATCCCCGGGATTGCGCATCCCACATGACCGCATGGAGAGGCAGCCGCACCCGATGCAGCCGGTGAGCTCGCGCTCGAGGTTCCCGATGTAGCGCCGCCGGGCTTCCAGCTCGCCTTTCCACATACGCGACACGCGGTGCCAGTCGTGCTGGCTTGGCGGTTGACCGGCCGGCAGCGTGGCGAAGATCGCAGCGACGTCGGCGAGCGAGACGCCGAGCCGCTTGGCGGCGAGGACAAGAGAGATGCGGCGCAGCATATGGCGCCGGTAGCGGCGCTGATTGCCGGGGCTGGGCTCGGCGGCGATCAGCCCCTTGTCCTCGTAGAACCGTAGTGCGGAGGCGGGCAGCCCGGTACGAGCAGTGACCTCGCCGACGGTGAGCAGATCATCCGGGCCCGCAGGCTGCTCTGGTGGCACCCGGAGACCCTAAAACTTGAACCCTGGTTGAGCTCAAGTGGTTGAGGTGAAGTGCGGTTGAGGTTTTAGCGTTCACGCCGTGACCTACGTGATCGCGTTGCCCTGCGTGGATCTGAAGGACAAGGCGTGCGTCGACGAATGCCCCGTCGACTGCATCTACGAGGGCGATCGGATGCTGTATATCCATCCCGACGAGTGCGTCGACTGCGGAGCCTGCGAACCGGTCTGCCCCGTCGAAGCGATCTGGTACCAGCGTGATCTGCCCGTCGAGTGGAAGGGCTACCGGGCCGTCAACGCCGAGTTCTTCGACGAACTGGGGTCTCCAGGCGCGGCCGGACGGGTCGGGCCCATCCCGCGTGACCATGCGTTCGTGGCCGCGCTGCCACCGCGGGAGACGGAGTGACGATCGAGTTGTCCGTGGCGATCGTCGGCGCCGGCCCGGCCGGTGTCCACGCCGCCGGTGCGTTGAGCGAGCTCGCACCCGGGACGCGGATCGACATCTTCGAGCGGCTGCCCGCCCCGTATGGCCTGGTCCGGCACGGCATCGCCCCGGACCATCCCGCCCGGGTCGAGCGGCTCACCGGCGAGCTTCGTGCCGTGCTCGCCGGCAGCGGCGCCCAGCTTTTCTGCGGTATCGAGATCGGCACCGACGCCACGGTGCGCGATTTGCGCAACCGTTACGACGCGGTCGTCATCGCCACCGGCGCCCGGCGGGACGTCCCCGTCGAGCTGCCCGGCCTCGGGCTGCCCGGCTCCTTCGGGGCGGCGGACTTCGTCGCCTGGTACGGCGGCCACCCCGACGCGTCGCCGACGTGGGCGCTGCGAGCGGAGTCCGTCGCCGTGATCGGCGCCGGCAACGTCGCCCTCGATGTGATCCGGATGCTGAGCAAGCCCGCGTACGCCCTCGCCGGTACCGGCATCCCGTTGCACGTGTTGAACGAGTTCGCCGCCAGCCCGGTCCGCGACATCCATCTGTTCGCGCGCCGCGGCCCGGCCGACACCCGCTTCAGCCCTACGGAGCTGGGCGAGCTCGGTGACCAGGACGACGTCGATGTCATTGTTGACCCTGCCGACCTGGCCCCCGATCTGCACATGGAGCGGATGACCCGGCAGTTCGCGCCCACCCGGAAGGTCGTCGACACCCTGCGAGCCTGGTCGCGGATCCCCGCTGCCGCACGGGCCGCGTCGCGGCGCGTCCACCTGCACTTCTACCGGATCCCCGCAGCCGTTCTCGGCGTCGACCGGGTGCAAGGGCTGCGCACCGAACGCGCCGTTCCCGACGGCTACGGGCACATCACCGGTTCCGGTGACTACGAGGACCACGAGGTCCAGGCCGTCTACCGCGCCATCGGCTATGCCGCTTCACCCCTGCCAGGTGTGCCCTTCGACCCCGATACCCGCACTGTTCCGCATCGCGCCGGGGCGGTGATCGGCGAGCCGGGACTCTACGTCACCGGCTGGGCCAAACGCGGCTGCATCGGCCTCGTCGGCGCCACACGCGCCGACGCCTTCCAAACCGCAAGAACGCTTTTGCAGGATCACGTACGCGAGTGAGAAACCCGACCATGTGCAATCCCGCACGGGTCGCCGTCATCGGCGCCGGCCCGGCCCGGGGATCATCGGGTATGTCCTCACATCTCATCGATGTTCAACGGGGTGGCCGTCCTCATGCTCGTGCCACGCCCAACGCCGGAACCAGATGGCGTTGAGGTGCTGGGGTTCGCCGACCCTCAGCCAGGCGAGTGCCAGACGTATCCACGGCGCTGTGACATATTGCCCACACCCAGGGGCCAGCGAATCCGACCGCCGATACCTACAGTCGGGTCATGAGCACCGACAAAGGCGTGCGGGTCTGGCTCCGCCGGCATGGGGCTGAGCAGCTCGCGCATCCCGGGGGCAACTCATGGACCTGAGCATCGTCAACGAACTGGACGTCATCGAGCACGATCCTGCGGTGGGGGACCGGCACGGCACCTACGTCCGGGAACTGTTCGCCTCTTGGGCCCCACTGGCCTCTGAACAGGTCATCCGCGATGCGCAGCGGGTCTTGCGGCCGTGACACCCGAACCATCGGCAGGGCCACGTTCGATAGCACGCACCCCCGGTCGCGTACGCGTGCGAGCCGTCTACCCCGGCAGCTTCGATCCCTTCACTCCCGGGCATCTGAATGTGGTGAACCGGGCACGCGACCTCTTCGACGAAGTGATCGTGCTCGTCGCGGTCAACAGCGTCAAGCATCCGGGCACCAACGAAGAGGAGCGAGCGGCCGCTGTTCGGGCCGTTCTGCCGGTCGAGTGGACCTCCGTCACCGTTGCGGCCTGGAGCGGGTTGACCTCCACCTACTGCCGTCGCCATGAAGCAGGAGTGATCGTCCGCGGCGTGCGTAACACCACCGACCTTTGGACCGAGTACCAGCTCGCCGCGATGAACCAGTCGCTGGGTGTCCCCACGGTCTTTCTGCCTGCGCAGCCCGAACTGGCCGCGGTGTCTTCGACTGCGGTGCGCACGCTGGGGAGGTGGCCTTCGTCCACGCAGCCGTAGCTGCCGGGCATCGGCGAACCCCTCGTCGGACCGCCGCCGGATAATCTTTGAGACTGCCGCGTCAAGATCAAGTGACGTTGGAGTACAAACCGTCGATCATGGCGGCGATGAGGCCGCCGTTGTCGGCGGCCGCCTGCTGACACGCCATGATGACATCGCCGTCGGCGGATGCCCGCCATAGTCATGGAGTCGCCTCGCACGTGCAGCGCGAACAGGACGCCCCGGCCAACCAGTTCGACGGGCAGGGACAGCATCTCCTCGACGTGCTCCTCGACGAGGACCGGCGTGCCGGCGGCGACGGCTCCACCGCAGCGGAACAGGTGCGCTGCGGTGGGCCTTCGGCACAACTGGCGTG
Source organism: Micromonospora sp. NPDC023814 (assembly GCF_040639595.1). Classification (NCBI taxonomy): domain Bacteria; kingdom Bacillati; phylum Actinomycetota; class Actinomycetes; order Micromonosporales; family Micromonosporaceae; genus Micromonospora; species Micromonospora sp. NPDC023814. Next base: position 7,466 of record NZ_JBFAAF010000072.1, on the reverse strand, counting down.
TCATCGTCGACCAGCGGTCGGGCATCGACCGCTCGCGGCCCGCCGGATCAGGTCATGTTGTTCGAGGGGCGTCAGGCGAAGGGCCGCCATCGAGAGGAAGCTGAATCCGACTGGCGAGATGGCCTGTCAATCCCCTGGAATCGTGGAGGACGTCGTTACGCGGACCGGGCCTCCGGTGCGCGGGTCTCTGACCGTTCGTGGTCGATGGGTGATCGCCAGTCGCAGACGGAGTGCCAGCGGCACCGATTGTAGAACTGACTCGGACACCCCCAGAGCCCGGCAGGCCAGCGCGTGCGGCACACCATCATCGGTCCTCTGGGAAGCGATGAAGGCGGCCACGCTCACCGGCCCGTCGCTTCCTTGACCCACAGGACCACGGATCGCTTGAGGACATCGCCGCCAGCATTGCCTGACCAGCGGCAGCGCGAAGCCGCCCGGCAGTTCGGCTTCGACCGGCCGGTACGACGCTGAAGGTGGAAACCGGCTGGTCCACGTCGTGGGCCGGCCGGTACTCTGCGCCGGCCAGGAAGGAGTGCCGCGGTGGCCGAGACGATGACCCTGTGGCGGCCGACCGGCCCCGAGGAGCTCGAACTCGTGCGCGCTTCCGGCTGGCAGGCGTGGCCGCCGCGACTGCCCGACCAGCCGATCTTCTACCCGGTTCTCAACGAGCAGTACGCGATCATGATCGCCCGGGACTGGAACGTTCCCGCTTCGGGCGTCGGTTACGTCACCCGGTTCGAGGTCGACCGCGTGTTCGCCTCCCGTTACCCGGTCCGGCAGGTCGGCGGCCGCGACATCCTTGAGCTGTGGGTGCCCGCTGAGGAACTCGACGAGTTCAACCGGCACATCGTCGGGCTGATCGAGGTCGTCCACGAGTTTCGTCCGACAGCGAGCCGGGGAATCGGCAAGGCGCTGTGACCGATCGTCCGTTGCTGTTCCTCGACGTGGACGGAACGCTCCTTCCGTTCGCCGGCGCCGCGCGACAGCCGGGACGATGGCGCTAACCCGTTGCTGGCCGGGCTCAACCCCGAACACGGTCGTCGCTTGGCCGCGTTGCCCTGCGATCTGGTCTGGGCCACGACCTGGATGGCCGAGGCGAACGAGGTGCTCGCACCGCGGCTCGGCCTGCCTCAGCTCCCCATCGTCGACTGGCCGGACGACGAAGGCGACAACAGTCGGCTGCACTGGAAGACGCGCCGCCTCGTCGAGTGGGCCGCAGGACGGCGGTTCGTCTGGGTAGATGACGAGATCGCGCATGTCGACCGGATGTGGGTAGCGACGAACTACGATGCTCCCGCACTCCTGCGCCGCGTGGATCCGGGCCGCGGTCTGACCGATGCGGACTACTGCGCCATCGCCCGATGGGTGCGGAAGGGCGCCGCCACGACCAGCCGCTAGATTGCGGAGTCGATGCCGACAGGATGTGCCTCACACGAGGCGCGCCCACCGCCGGTAGATCCTGGGCCGCTACCACGGACGACGCGTGTCTCTCGACACCACCGTCCGCGCGATCGCCGGCCTCCCGAGCACAACACCCGGCGGCGTACGGGCACTACCCCCCGGCACCTCACGTCCGATGACGGCCCTGCTCCCTCTACCGCCGACGGTTCGCGAGGTCGTGAGGGCCGCCGGACTTGGGCCAAGCTGTTTACTCTCGACCGCCTCTTCAGCCAAGATCGTTGGGGATCCGGTTCGGAGGTGAACGAGAATGCAGACCGAGGCGGCGGGAGGCGAGGCGCCGTCCGGCGCTGCTGCGGTTTCGGCGCCGGCTCTGGTCGGCCGCGACGGGGAGTTGGCCCGGCTCGGCGATGTTCTCGCGACGCCTCCGGCGCTGGTGCTCGTCGAGGGCGAGGCAGGCATCGGAAAGACGCGCTTGCTCGAGGAATTCCTGTCCTCCTCCACTGGCACCGGGTTCACCGCCTTGACCGCGACCTGCCCGCCCCTGCAGGAGCCGTGCACGTTGGGTCCGATCGTTGACGCGGTCCTGGCCACCGGTATCGCCACGCTCGCGCCGCTGGAGCTCAGCCCTCTGGCGGCAGCCCTGCGCCCGCTGTTTCCGGAGTGGGCCGGGGAACTTCCTGCGGCGCCGGCACGCTGTGCGCGTACCTCCTTGGTGGCGGCGTCGACGGGCCGCGCGGTGTCCGTCTGATGGCGGGGAATGCACCGGCAACCTTCACGGTTCAGCATACCCGTGGGGGTATCCCCGGATGTGACTTACCCCGGGGGGTATGGTGGAGCGAGAAAGGTGGCGTGATGAAACTTCGACCTGACATGACTGGCGAGGCCCTGACTCGGCTGAAGCGGGCTCGGGGACAGCTGAACGCGGTCATCGAGATGATGGAGAGCGGCCAGGACTGCCGCGAAGCGCTGACTCAGCTCGCCGCGGTCTCCAAGGCCATCGACCGGGCGGGCTACAAGATCATCGCGTCCGGGATGCGGCACTGCAACGCCGCACGCGAGCGCGGCGAGACCCCGGAGATGACCGAGGAGGAGCTGGAGAAGCTCTTCCTGGCTCTCGCCTGACGCAACTGGCACCCACGCCGCGTTCGTGCGGCGTGGGCGACTAACCGTCCCACGACGCGAACAAGGGACAAGGCTGTCTCGACTATACCCCCCCGGGTATATGGGTTCTGGAAGGAGTAAGGCAAGTGGCACCTGAGGTTTTCGTCATCGCGACGTCGTCCCTGGGCGACCGCAGCTACCTCGCCTCCGACGGGCAGGTCGCCGTCGTGGTCGACCCCCAGCGCGACATCGACCGGATCCTGTACCTCGCCGGCGAGAAGGGGGTGCGCATCACCCATGTCGTGGAAACGCACATCCACAACGACTACGTCTCCGGCGGACTGGAACTGGCCAGGCTGACCGGGGCGCACTACCTGGTGGCCGCGGCCGACGACGTCGACTTCGATCGCATGCCGGTCTCCGACGGAGACCACGTTGCCGTGTCCAACTCCATGCAACTGCGTGTGATCGCCACGCCGGGTCACACCTTCCACCACCTGTCCTACGTCCTCGATGAGTCGACCGAGGGCGGTTGGCAGGCGGCCGGCGTCTTCACCGGCGGCTCGCTGCTCTTCGGAACCACTGGGCGTACGGACCTGCTGGGCCAGGAGCACGCCCACGAGCTCGCGTACCACCAGCACGCCTCGGCCACGCGGCTGGCCGACCTGCTGCCCGACGGCGCGCAGGTGTGGCCCACCCACGGGTTCGGCAGCTTCTGCTCCGCCAGCCAGTCCAACGCGCCCGAGTCGACCGTCGGCCGCGAGAAGCAGGCCAACCCCGTCCTCAAGCTGGCCGCTGACGAGTTCGTGACCGAGACCCTCGCCGGTCTCGGCGCCTACCCGGCGTACTACGCCCACATGGGCGTGGCCAACTTCGCCGGCCCCGCGCCGGTCAACCTCACACCGGTCACCCGGGCCGACTCCGCGCAACTGCGCGAGCGGATCGCCGACGGCCAGTGGGTCGTGGACCTGCGGCACCGCAAGGCGTATGCCACCTCGCACGTGGCCGGCACCGTCAGCCTCGGGCTGGACGGCCCGATGTCGACCTGGCTGGGTTGGATGATCGATTGGGGCGTACCGATCACCCTGCTCGCGGAGACGCCGGAGCAGGTCGTTGACGCCCAGCGTGAGCTGGTCCGGATCGGCATCGACCGGCCCGCCGCGCAGGCCACCGGCCAGCCGGAGCAGTGGGTGACCGGGCCGCAGGAGCTGCGGGAGCTGCGAATGGCGGACTTCCCGGCCCTGGCGGCCGCCCGGGCGGGCGACGCCCCCGCCGGCCTGCCCGCCGCGGACGTGGTCCTCGACGTGCGGATGACCAACGAGTGGCGCACCAGCCACATTGAGGGCGCCGTGCACATCCCGCTGCCCGACCTGCCCAAACGGCTCGCTGAGGTGCCCGCCGGCGCCGTCTGGGTTCACTGCGGCTCCGGCTACCGCGCCACTGCAGCCGCGTCGCTGCTGGCGAACGCCGGCCGCGAGGTCGTCGTGATCGACGACAGGTTCGACCAGGCCGAGGCGGCCGGTGTCGCCATGGCCAGCGGCACCTGATCCACCCGTGGGCACCGGGCTGGCGCCACCCGTCGCCGGCCCGGCGTTTCCTGCCCCACTATCGGCAATTCATACTGGAATGAGGAGAAATGACGACTCCGGAAGCTGCTCGCCCCGCGACCCTGGACGCCGCCAGCCTGCGGGAACTGATCGACTCCGGCCGGGCGCCTCGACTGCTTGACGTGCGTACCCCCGCCGAGTTCGAGAGTTTGCACATCCCTGGCGCGTACAACGTCCCGCTGGACCTGCTCAGGGAGCACCGCGAGGAGCTGCGTAACCACCTGGACGAGGACGTGGTGCTGATCTGCCGCTCCGGCGCCCGCGCCACCCAGGCCGAGCAGGCCCTGGCCGGGGCCGGACTGCCGAACCTCAAGGTCCTGGGCGGCGGCATGCTCGCCTGGCAGGCCGCGAACGCGCCAATCAAGCACGGCGCCCGCCGGTGGGACCTGGAACGGCAGGTCCGTCTCGTCGCCGGTTCCATCGTGCTGGCCAGCATCGTGGGCTCGGTGTTCGTGCCGGGCCTGAAGTGGGTCGCCGGCTTCATCGGCGCCGGCCTCACCTTCGCCGCCGTCACCAACACCTGCGCGATGGGCATGATGCTGAGCAAACTGCCGTACAACCGGGGCGCTAGCTGCGACCTGGACACCATCGTCGGCCAGTTGCGCGAGAGCACCGCGGGGCGGGCATGACCGTGCCCCTGGCACTGACCATCGGACTGGCCGTCATCATCGGGGTCAGCCTCGGCCTGCTGGGCGGCGGCGGCTCGATCCTCGCCGTACCGCTGCTGGTCTACGTCGCCGACCTGCCCGCCAAGGAGGCCATCGCCACCTCCCTGCTCGTCGTCGGGGCCACCAGCGCCGTGGGCGTCATTCCGCACGCCCGGGCCCACCGGGTCCGCTGGCGCACCGGACTGGTCTTCGGCTTCGCCGGGATGACCGGCGCCTACGCCGGCGGCCGGCTCGCGGAGTACATCCCGGCCGGATTCCTGCTCACCGGCTTCGCGATCATGATGCTGGCCACCGCGATCGCCATGATCCGCGGCCGGCGCAACGCCGAGGGCCGGCCGGTGCCGCACGAGCTGCCGGTGCTCCGGGTGATCCTGGACGGCATCGTCGTCGGCCTGGTCACCGGCCTGGTCGGTGCTGGCGGCGGCTTCCTGGTGGTGCCGGCCCTGGCCCTGCTGGGCGGCCTGCCGATGCCGGTCGCGGTCGGCACCTCGCTGGTGGTCATCGCGATGAAGTCGTTCGCCGGCCTGGCCGGCTACCTGTCCAGCGTGCACATCAACTGGGGGCTGGCGCTCGCGGTCACCGCGGCCGCCGTGGTCGGCAGCTTCCTCGGTGGGCGGCTCGCCGGACGGATTCCGGCCGATCTGCTCCGCAAGTCGTTCGGCTGGTTCGTCGTGGTGATGGGCGTCTTCGTCCTCGGCCAGCAATTGCCCGAGGAACTGCGGACTAACCCGCTGCTCTGGACCGGCGTCGGCGTTGCCGCCGCGATCGCGGCGGCGGTGACCGTTCTGCGCGGCCGGCGGAAGCCGGCACCGCAGTGCCGGCCGCTCGCCCCGGCGCCGGTTAGATCCTCGTCCCGCCACTGAGTGCCGCGACCACGAGGGGCGCCCGGCAAGTCCGGGTGCCCCCTCGCCGCCCACCGCAGCGCACGCTTCGACTGACTCGGAAATTGTGGTTGGGGATCTTTTGCGAAGTTGGTCCATTCCGTGACGCGGGCGGACGCGTGAGTGGCTGACGACCCCCTGGGTTAGCCTGGGCTGCCGGGTGCCGAGGGGCGACCGGACCCGCGCCCTCGGAGCGCCAGTTCCCCAACCTGGATCCGCAGGCAGACGGGGAGGGCTTGTGGCCCGTACGGGTGTCAGGTGGACATGGGGATCGGCAGCACGATGGAAGAGCGGCCTTGCTGGCGGCGGACGATGCTCGATGACAGGGATGTTGGTGACGATCCGCGAGACTTGCCACCGGCTATCTCAACTGCGGGCTTTGTCAGGATTCGAGGGTATGGTCCGTGACCAGAGCCGCTCGATCGACTGATGGCCTGCGGCGCAGATCGCGCCGCTCGGATAGCTGTCAGACGTGATGCCAGGACCGCTGGGCGAACTTTAGGGAGCTAAGATGCCACTTACTCCGGCCGACATTCACAACGTCGCCTTCAAGAAGCCGCCAATCGGCAAGAGGGGTTACGACGAAGAGGACGTTGATGCCTTCCTCGACCGGATCGAGCAGGAGATCATTCGACTGATCGAGGAGAATGAGGCGCTGCGCCAAGGGCTCGCGCGAGGCTCGGCGATCCATGATGGAGACAGGCCCGGCTCGGCTGATCTGGCGGAGCTGATGGAGCTGCGGTCGCGACTGCAGCAGATGATGCTTGAGAAGGCCGACGCCGAACGGACCCGGGACCTGTTCCATGCCGAGCTGGGGCAGGCTCTCGCGCAGGGCGGGCCGTCTTGCGAGGGTGATGGGCAGGTTGGCCAGACCGCCAGAATGCTGGAGATGGCGCAGCAGACGGCCGACGGCCACATCGATGATGCCCGTCGTGAGGCAGACAAGTTGATCGGGCAGGCGCTACAGCAGGCGCAGGCACTGGTGCAGCAGGCGCAGGCAAGCGCCCAGCAGTCCGACGAGGCGGCTCGCCAACGCCATCAGGACGCGATCCGCAGTCTCGAGAACGAGCGCAGTGTTCTGCAGCAGCGGATCAAGGAACTCTCTGGATTCGGGCGTGACTATCAGCAACTCCTACGAACGGAGGTGACGACCAGAATGCAGAACATGAAAGACATCTCGCGGATGGGGCCCGTTCCCGTGTTCGACGATCAAGCCTGGCTTCGCCACTATCGTGGCTCGTCGAACCTGAGCGGGGTTGAGTTGCCCGCGGTGGCGTCGGGTGGCGGCAGTGCGGGTGCGTAGGCGCTGGTTTTCAGCGTTGCGGAGGCCGTAGGCGTCGCGGGCGACGGTCTTGAACACACGTTTGGTCCCCTTGACCACGCCATCCGACCGTGGTCAAGGCGTGGGCCGACGGCGGCTGCAACACCGCCGTCCGTGCGTACGGCGCCCGACTCGGCATCGGCGTCGAGCGGGTGCCTTCTACCCATCGCTCACCCCTCTGCGGAGGGTCTGCTGCACCAATAGGTGACACCTGAGATGGCTTGCCCTGTCGGGCGGGCTGGAAGGATGTCGCTGTGCCCAAGCCTTACCCCCGAGAGTTCCGCGATGACGTCGTGCGTGTCGCTCGTAACCGCGACGCGGGAGTGACCGTCGAGCAGATCGCCAAGGACTTCGGGGTGCACCCGATGACGTTGTTCAAGTGGCTGCGCCAGGCCGATGTCGACGCCGGTGCCGAGCCCGGGGTGGCCGGCAGTGAGTCCGCCGAGCTGCGCGAGGCTCGGAAGCGGATCAGGTTGCTGGAGCAGGA